>VSNB01000119.1 GCA_009774055.1 Clostridiales bacterium | reverse complement strand
ACGCCCCCCTGGGCAGCGGCAAGCCCATCCGGGTCCAGGGCTGCTTCATCACCCCGGAGGAGATCGACCGGGTGGTGAGCTACGTCAAGTCCACCGGCGAGGTCCAGTACTCCGACGAGGTCATGCAGAAGATCGAGGAAAACGTCCAGGAGAAGGAGCGCAAGTCCGGCTCCCCTGCCCCCGGCGGCGACCCGGAGGAGGACGACGGCGCCGACGAGCTCCTCCCCGCCGCCGTGGAGGTCATCCTGGAGACGGGACAGGCATCCGTGTCCATGCTCCAGCGGCGGCTGAAGCTGGGCTACTCCCGGGCCGCCCGCCTGGTGGACCAGATGGAGCAGAAGGGCTACGTGGGCCCCTTCGAGGGCTCCAAGCCCCGGCAGCTGCTCATCACCCGGGCCAAGTGGCAGGAGATCCAGATGGGCGGCAGCGGCTCCCCCCTCCCCGCCGCGCCGGAGGAGGACGCCCCCTGGGACGAGGAGGACTGACGCCCTCCGGACAAGCGGGATTTTTCTGCGGCGCAGACCGGAAAAAATACGAAACCGCTCTGCGGAAAGGACAGGAAGGGCAGGCGGGCCGTTTTCCCCCCTTGGCCCTTTCCTTTCCTTCCCTGTCCTTGACCATAGACCATAGACCTTGTCCTTTGTCCTTGTCCTTGTCCATGGCTTTTACTTGGTTTCAAAAAAACCAATTTGGTTCCCGCAGGTTTTCGTCCGCACCGCCGAACCCCTTGAAAAACGGCGGCGCGGGACAGAGTGGAGGATACGAACGGGCGGCGTCCCTGCCCGTCTGACTATAGGACGCATACCGCCGGAAGTTGCCGCATTTCGTGCAACCTCCGGCGGTATATTTTTTGCAAAAGAAAACACCGGACCGGTCCTCCCGCGCCGCCCGCTGGCGGGCAGGGAGATCGATTCGGCGCTTTGCGTGCTTCGGCTCACAGCTCTGCGGCGTTCTCCAGGGCGTCCCTGGCGGCGGCCTGCTCGGCCTCCTTCTTGCTGTGGCCCTCGCCCTGCCCGATGGGCTGGTCGTTGAGGCGCACCTCGAAGCAAAACTTCTTGTTGTGGTCCGGCCCGCTCTGGGCCACCATGTGGTAGGTCAGCGCCTGTCCGCTCCTGCGCTGGACCACCTCCTGGAGGGTGGTCTTATAGTCCCTCCGCTCCTCGGCCGCAGGGCCTCTGCTCAGCAGCACCCGGATAATCAGCTCCCGGGCCTTCTCAATGCCGCCGTCCAGGTATACGGCGGCGAACACCGCCTCCGTAGCGTCTGCCAGGATGGACTGCCGCTCCCGGCCTCCCCCGGCCTCCTCGCCCCGGCCCAGCTTCAGGTAGCTGCCCAGCTCCAGCTCCCGGGCCACCTCGTACAGGCTCTGCTCACATACCAGGGCCGCCCGCATCCTCGTCAGATCCCCCTCCGGCAGGTCCGGGTGGCCCTGGAAGAGGTATTCCGCCGACACGAAGCCCAGCACGCTGTCGCCCAGAAACTCCAGCCGCTCGTTGCTGCCCAGCCCGCCCCGGTGCTCGTTGGCGTAGGAGCTGTGGTTCAGCGCCTCCGCCAGCAGTTCCCGGTTCCGGAACCGGTAGCCCAATCGATTTTCCAGGGATTCCATACGGAACACCCTCCTTTCCACAGCAAGGGCCCCGCCAGGGACTGCACATCCCGCAGCGAGGCCCTTCAAGCATCTCGTATGCGCGGACAGCGCCTCCGCTTCCTCAATCGTCCAGCTTGCTGGTCAGGAAATTGACGCAGTCGCCCACGGTAGACAGCCCGCTCAGCTCGTCCTCCTGCACCTCGCCGATGTCAAACGCCTCCTCCATACTCATGACCAGCTCAACCAGGTCCACGGAATCGGCGCCCAAATCCTCCTCGAAGGATGTATCCATCGTAATTTCGTCCTCCTCCACGGAGAACTGCTCAGAGATGATTCTCTGCATACGCTCAAAGATGTCCTGCATGTCGTTTCCCTCCTTTCGCAAGGGTATGGTTTGTGTATGCTGCCAATGGCATGATAAAACTTTTCCTCTGTTCTGTCAATAGGGCGCGGGCAATTTCTTCCACTTTCTGTCCGCCGGTCAGCGTCCGGCGTTCATCAGGCCGATATTTTCCTCGATCCTGCCCGCCAGATCCGCCTCCGCGGCGGCCGCGGCCTGATAGACGGCGTTCTCCACGGCCCGGGCCTTGCTGGAGCCGTGGGCCTTGATCACCGGCTTCTGGAGGCCCAGGAAGGGCGTTCCGCCGATGGTGTCCGGGTCCAGCCGCTCCTTGAAGGCGGCGAGGCCGTTTTTCACCAGCAGCGCGGCGATCTTGGTCTTCAGGCTGCTCAGGAACATGCCCTTCAATTCCTTCCCCATGAAGGAGCCCACGCCCTCGATGGTCTTCAGCATCACGTTGCCGGAGAACCCGTCGGCCACCACCACGTCGCAGCCGCCCTTGATAGCCTCCTTGGCCTCGATATTGCCGATGAAGTTGAGGTGTCCCGCCTCCCCGGCCTCCCGCAGGAGCCGGTACGTCTCCTGCCGGAGGGCGTCGCCCTTGCTGTCCTCCGTGCCGATGTTCAGAAGCCCCACCCGGGGCCGGGCCAGCCCCAGGGCCCCTGCGGCGTAGAAGCTCCCCAGGTAGGCGAACTGGACCAGGTACTCCGCCGTACACTCCGCATTGGCCCCGCAGTCCACCAGGACCAGGCCCTTCCCCGCCGTGGGCAGCAGGGGGGCCATGGCGGCCCTCCGGATGCCCCTTACCCGCTTGACCAGCAGGGTGCCGGCGCTCAGCAGCGCGCCGGTGCTGCCGGCGGAGACGAAGGCGTCGCCCTCCCCGTTTTTCAGCATGGTCAGGCCCACGGTCATAGAGGAATCCTTCTTGGTTTTAAAGGCCGTGGCGGGGTCGTCGTGCATGTCGATGACCTCCGTGGCGTTGACCACGGACACCGTCCCCGGCAGCCCGCCGCAGGCCCCGGCGGCGGAGCGGACCTCCGCCTCCCTGCCCACCAGCACGATCTCCAGGCCCGGGCGGGCCTTGGCGGCGCTGATGGCCCCTTTTACGATCTCTCCGGGGGCGTTGTCGCCGCCCATGGCGTCTACGATGATCTTCACTGGAAGCTCCCTTCTTCTGCTCTGCCGCCGCCGCGCGGCGGCGGGGCGGTTGTTTTCTTATTTTTTCCCTGCCGGGGGCCTTCTTTTCGCTTGTGCGAAAAGAAGCAAAAGCACACCAGCCCCCAGGGGCTGGACCCCCTCATTGATCGCGGGGGTTATTTTGTTTTGCGCGTGTCCTGCGGTCCCTCCGGCCTGAACCGAGCTTCTCGCCGTGTATCGGGCGAAGCGTCTGTTTCAGGACGTTACCGGCGGTCCCTGCCGTCTCGCTTCGGGTCCTCCCGGGGTGCGACGGCGGTTTTTTACCGCGTGTCGGTCCTGCCGACCAGATAGTCGATGGAAACCCCATACAGGTCCGCCAGGGTCTTAAAAATCTCCAGAGGGTGCCCTTTTTACGGCAACTTTCCCCCGCCTGCCGGCCCAGTTTAAGGGGAGAAAATCCTCCGCGCCGCGTCCCCCGGCATCTACCCCAAAACCTCCGGCTTCAGCCTCTCGATCATCTCCAGGGACCTCTGGGAAATCTCCAGATTCTTATTCCGCTTTCCCCGGACCTTATGGCCCAGGGGGCTGATGATCCCGAAATTGATGTTCATGGGCTGGAAATCCTTGACCGTCTCGTCCGAAACATACAGGCTCAAGGCCCCCAGCGCCGTCTCCCTGGGGAAGTTAATGGGCTCCTTCCCCGCCAGCCGCCTCGCCAGCTCCACCGCCGCCAGGAACCCCGACGCGGCGGACTCCACATAGCCCTCCACCCCGGTCATCTGCCCCGCGAACGTAATCCTCGGGTCGCTCCGCAGCCGGTAGTACCGGTCCAGCAGCCTGGGGGAGTCCAGATACGTATTCCGGTGCATCACCCCGTAGCGCACGTACTCCGCGTCCTTCAGCGCCGGGATCATGGAAAAGATCCGCTTCTGCTCCCCGAACTTCAAATGGGTCTGGAAGCCTACCAGGTTGTAGATGGTCCCCCCTGCGTTGTCCTTCCGCAGCTGGACCACCGCGTAGGGCTCCCGGCCCGTAGACGGGTCCTTGAGCCCCCGGGGCTTCAGCGGCCCGTACCGGAGGGTGTCCTCCCCCCTGCGGGCCATGACCTCCACCGGCATGCAGCCCTCGAAGACGTTCCGGTCCTCGAACCCGTGGACCTCCGCCTCCTCCGCGCCGCACAGCTCCCGCCAGAAGGCCTGGTACTCCTCCTTCTCCAGGGCGCAGTTGACATAATCCGCCGTGCCCTTGTCGTACCGGCTGGCGAACCACGCCCGGGACATGTCCAGGCTCTCGAAGGTCACCAGGGGCGCGGCGGCGTCGAAGAAGTGCAGGGCCGCCGCCTCCCCGCCGGTGAGCTCCCGGAGGCGCGCCGCCAGGGCGTCGCTGGTCAGGGGCCCCGTAGCCACCAGGACCTCCCCCTCCGGGAGTTCCGTGACCTCCCCCTCCATCACCGTGATGTTGGGATGATTCCGCACCGCCTTTGTCACATAGGCGGAAAACCCGTGCCTGTCCACCGCCAGCGCGCCGCCGGCCTCCACCCTGGTGGCGTCCGCCGCCTCCAGAATGAGGCTTCCCAGGCGGCGCAACTCCTCCTTTAGGAGCCCCACCGCGTTTTCCAGCCCCGCCCCCCGCAGGGAGTTGGAGCACACCAGCTCCGCGAAGTCGGGGGTATGGTGGGCGGGGGACATTTTCCGGGGCTTCATTTCCCACAGCGCGACCTGGATTCCCCGCTGGGCCAGCTGCCACGCCGCCTCGCTCCCCGCCAGCCCCGCGCCGATTACTGTTACGTTCATCTTTATCCTCTTTCGTCCGACCGGCCAACCAAATAGTCAAGCGTAACGCCGTAAAAGTCTGCAAACCGGCACAATGTAGACGCATCTGGTTCCCGTTCTCCGCGCTCATACCGGCAGTAGGAGCTCAAGCTGACCTCCAAAAGATCAGCCGCTTCCTCCTGCTTCAGCATTTTCTCTTTGCGCAGCGCCAGCACTCTTTCGCATAATTTCGCCATATTTTTCTTTACACCTTGACAAGTCCGTTTGGAATAGCTATAATATGGCTATTCCAAACGGAGTAGTACTAAAAAAGGAGTGACACACATGCCCACCTTACTGGAAGCCCTCTACACCTACGCCCAGAAAAACCGCACTGCCTACACGCTGGAAGACGGGGCGCAGATCAAAGAAAGCGGCGACATGTCGGACCGCGCGCGCAAAGAACTCCTGTCCATGCTGCCCGAAAAGGGGCGGGAAACCCTCCTCAATTACATCAGCGAAGAGGAGCTGATCCAGGGACTGGAGCTGGAAGCCGCCTTCCGCGCCGGACTGTCCATCGGACTGGAGCTCGCTCACCTGTAGGGTCCTCTTAGAAGCTGTATTCATAGGCGTTGAACACCGTCTGGGCGGGTCTTTTGCCGCCCTGCCGCGTTAAAAAATCTTGAAATACGCCAAGTATTCCTGCGATTTTTTGCCTTGCAGGACGGCAAAATCCCTCGCCCAGACCGCATTCCCCACCTATGAATACAGCTTCTTACTCCGCCTCCGCCGGCTTCTTCGCGGCTGTTTTCTTCGCCGCAGGTTTCTTGGCGGAGGCGGTCTTTTTCCCGGCGGCTGTGGTTTTCTTTGCCGCAGTCGTTTTCTTGGCGGCGGCCGCGGGCTTCTTAGTCTCGGCGGTTTTCTTCGCCGCGGACTTTTTGGCGGGGGCTTTCTTGGCGGCGGGCTTCTTCTCCGCCGGGGCCTCCGGGGCTTCCCCGGCCTCTGCGGGCGCAGCCGCGCCCTCCCCTTCGGCGGGCTTCTTCTTCCAGCCGCCCCGCTTCTCCTCCGGGGTGAAGTTCTCGCAGGCTTCGTTGATGCAGAACGGCTTTTTGAAGCCCTTCCCCGCCTTCTTGAACATGGTCTGGCCGCATACCGGGCAGTCGTCCGCCACTGGCACGTCCCAGGTCATGAAATCGCACTTGTTGTTCTCGTCCTTGCTGGTCAGCCGCTCGCAGCAGTAGTAGGTGTACTGCTTCCCGGTTTTCTTGCTGTTTCCGGTGCGCTTCATGAGCCGGCCCCCGCACTTGGGGCACCGCCCCGGCATAGCCACCACCAGCGGCTTGGTGAAGGTACACTCCGGATACCCCGGGCAGGCCAAAAACCGCCCGAACCGCCCGCTCTTGATGACCATTTTCCGTCCGCACTCATCGCAGACCTCGTCGGACTCCTCGTCGGGCACCTTCAGCCGCACGCCCTCCAGGTCCTTCTCCGCCTGGTCCAGCTCCGCCCGGAAGGGGCCGTAGAACTCCTGCAGCAGCTCCTTCCACTGCTTGTTCCCCGTCTCCACGTCGTCCAGGGCCTTCTCCATGCTGGCGGTAAAGCCCGTGTTCACGATGTCGGCGAACTTGTCCTCCATCAGGCCGTTGACCACCTCCCCCAGAGGCGTGGTGTGGAGGTACTTGCCGTCCTTCACCACATACTCCCGGTCCAGGATGGTGCTGACGGTGGGGGCGTAGGTAGAGGGCCGTCCGATGCCGTTTTCCTCCATCGCCCGGATGAGGGAGGCATCGGTGTACCGGGGCGGGGGCTGGGTAAAGTGCTGTCCCGGCTGGAAGTCCAGGCTTTTCAGCTGCTGCCCCTCGGCCAGCGGCGGCAGCTTCCCCTCCTTTTCCTCCTTCTCCTCGTCCTTGCCCTCCTCATAGACGGCGGTGTAGCCGGAGAATTTCAGACTGCTGCTGCTGGCCCGGAAGCCGTGGACCCCCGCCTGGATCTCCACGGACACCGCGTCATAGACAGCGTTGGACATCTGGCAGGCCACGAACCGGCTCCAGATCAGCCAGTAGAGCCGGTACTGGTCCCCGGTCAGGTCCTTTTTCACCTGCTCCGGGGTCAGGTTCACATCGCTGGGCCGGATGGCCTCGTGGGCGTCCTGGGCCCCGGCCTTGGTCTTGTAGGTCCTGGGGGCGGCGGGGCAATAGCCGCCGCCGTAGCGGCCCTGGATGAAGCCCCTGACCGCCGCCAGGGCCTCGTCGCTGAGCCGCAGGGAGTCGGTACGCATATAGGTAATGAGGCCCACGGTACCCTCGCCGGAAATATCCACGCCCTCATAGAGCTGCTGGGCGATGGCCATCGTGCGCCTGGGGGTCATGTTCAGCTTCCGGCTGGCCTCCTGCTGGAGGGTGGAGGTGGTGAAGGGCGCGGCGGGGGACCGCTGCTTCTCCTGCCGCTTCACGGTCTTCACGGCGAAGGACTCCCGTTTCACGGCCTCCACCACCGCATTGACCTCCTCGATAGCGTTGAGGTCCTTTTTTTTGCCATTCTCCCCGTGGTAGTGGGCCAGAAACGCGCTGCGCTCCGTGCCGTCGGGGGTAAGCCTCACATCCAGGGACCAGTACTCCTGGGGTTGGAAGGCCGCGATCTCATGCTCCCGGTCGCAGACCATCCGGGTGGCCACGGACTGGACCCGTCCGGCGGACAGGCCGCTGCGTATCTTCTTCCACAGCAGGGGCGAGAGCTGGTAGCCCACAATCCGGTCCAGGATGCGCCGGGCCTGCTGGGCGTCCACCAGGCTCTGGTCGATCTCCCTGGGCTGGGCGATGGACTCGTTGACCACCCGCTTGGTGATCTCGTTGAAGGTTACCCGGCGGGCCTTTTCGTCCGAGAGGCCCAGCAGCTCCTTCAGATGCCAGCTGATCGCCTCCCCCTCCCGGTCCGGGTCGGTCGCCAGGTAGACCAGCTCGCTGGCCTTGGCGGATTTTTTCAGGTCGTTGATGATATCCTCTTTGCCCTTGATGGGGCGGTAATTGGGCTCGAAGTTGTTTTCAATATCCACACTAAGGGTGCTCTTGGGCAGATCCCGCAGGTGGCCCATGCAGGCCTTCACCTGATAGCCGGGCCCGAGATATTTGCCGATGGTCTTCGCTTTGGCGGGAGACTCCACGATCACGAGACTCGATTTTGCCATTCTTTCCTCCTGGGTCCCGGGCGGGTCCGCGGGGACCGCCTGGCCCGCCCCGGTACGCTCCAATTCTCCGCGTTTTCCGTCCGGTAGTATAAATACCAATTATTTAAGCGCGACAGCCAGGGAGAAGCGCTTGCCGCTCTCCTGGGTCACGATGCGGTCCAGTTCCAATACGGTCAGGGCGGACAGCACCCGCCGGGTAGGGATCTGCGTCTCCTCGATGAGATCGTCCACCTGGACCGTGCGCCCTTCCAGCGCCTTGACGAGGCACAGCTGGTCGTCGGTGAGCCCGTGGTCCCCCGCGAGGTCCAGCAGGGGCTTTTCCGGCTCTTTCGGCTCCTTCCCCTTCGGCGGGGACTTGGGACGCTCCGCCGCCGCAGGCGCGCCGCCAAACCGCCGGGGCTCCTCCATCCGCAGGGAGCGGATTTTGTGGGGGAACTTCCCGGCGTAGCCGCCCAGCACATCCCAGGCGTCGGTAACCACCCCCGCGCCGTCCCGAAGGAGAGCGTTGCTGCCGGCGCAGTGGTGGTCCCCCACCTGGCCGGGGATAGCGAACACGTCCTTGCCCTGGTCCAGGGCCCGTCCGGCGGTAATGAGCGCCCCGCTGCGCTCCGGGGCCTCAATCACCACCACGCCCAGGCTCAGCCCGCTGATAATGCGGTTGCGCACGGGGAAGTGGCCCGCCATGTGCTCTGTTCCCGGCGGGTATTCAGAGAGGATCACGCCCCGGGCGGCGATGTCCTCATAGAGAAAGCGGTGCTCCCTGGGATAAATCACATCATGACCGCCGCCGATGACGGCGGCAGTCAATCCCCCGGCCCGCAGCGCGCCCCGATGGGCGGCGGCGTCGCCGCCCGCGGCCAGTCCGGAGACGATCACCGCCCCCAGCCCCGCCATCTGGAAGGCCAGCTTCTCCCCCATCTCCATCGCGTAGGGGGAAGCCCGCCGGGTGCCCACCATAGCGACGGCCACCTCCTCGTCGAACCGGGGCATCCGTCCCTGGACATAGAGCAGCAGCGGGGGATCATAGATATTCCGCAGGCGGTCGGGGTACTCCACGTCCCGCATGGTGATGATTCTCAATCCCAGCCGGTCGCAGTCCCCCAGAATCCGGTCCGCCCGCTCCAGGTCCTTATTCTCCAGGATTTCCGCCGCCGTGCGGTTCATTCCCGGAACCAGGAAGTATTCTTCTTTTTCTCCATAGTAGATTTTGTCCGGTTCGCCAAAATGTTCCAGGAGGGCCAGCTTCATCTGGTTATTCAGCTTGGGCAGGTTTGCCAGCCAGAGCCAATATTTCAACTGGGCCATGGGGGCTCCTTTCCCTGCCGCCGCTGCGCGGCGGCAGACGCCTTTTATCTGCGGCCCGCAGGGCCGCTCCGCTTTTTCTTCTTTCTTCGTTGAAGGATGTTTCGTACCGCCCCTGCGGGGCGGCGGGGGCTCTCTTCTTATTTTACCTTTGCCCCTGCCGGGGCGGGGCCTTCTTTTCGCGCGCGCGAAAAGAAGCAAAAGGTCGCTCAAGGAACTACGTTC
>VSNB01000118.1 GCA_009774055.1 Clostridiales bacterium | reverse complement strand
CCTTTAACCCCCGTATAGGGCAAAGGCGCGCACGCGCCTGCCCGTCAAGGGGTTCTTAGACCGTAGGTCTAAGCGCGCTTTTGCCTACTTTTGCCGCGCGGCAAAAGTAGGCGCAGGGTCCGGGGGCGCGCAGCCCCCGGGCCGATTTGAGAAGCAACTACCGTGCCGCCCGGAGGGCGGCAGAGGAGATTTCTTCCATGTGCGCTTCCATCTCCTCGTATAACCCATCTACAAATTCCAGAATTCTCTGGACCTCCCCGCTGTCGGAGGGGCTGCCCCGATGGGCAGCGTACATAATCTCCCCCACCATCTGCATCTGGAGATCAATCTCCTCCTGCAAGTCCCGGATCTCGCGCTCCAGCCGGACGTGGGAAACCGTCGCCCCCGTCCTGTTCTGCAGCCCCTTCCAGGTCGGGATCGACAAGGTAAACTTCATAACCCGCACCCCCTGTCCGTCAGTCGTCGTAAATGCCGCCGCCGATAAACTCCCGGATCAGGGAATCCGGCGCAATATACTTCTCCTCCAGAACCTCAAATCTGGGATACGCGTCCGCCAGGTGGCGGACCTCCTCATACCGCTCCATGTCCGGCGACACACGCAGATGGTCGAACAGCGGCTGGGCGAAGGCGCGGATCACGCTGATCTCATAGGGATGGGTGGTGTCAAACACAATGCTGGCGTTGTCCTTGAAAGGGGAAATGTACAGCTTTTCGCCCCGGCGGACGTTGGCCCACATCTTTACCGTCACGTCCGCCTTCCAGGCCCGGAACTTGGAGTCCCGCACCGTCCGCCGCTCCAGGCGCAGCCATGTCCGCTTGAACACAATGTCCCCCGTATCGTCCAGGATGTCGGAACGGGCGGAAATATACACCTTGGCGGCGTCCGGGTTCCGGCCGGTGATGATGTCGTTGAGGGCATGGATGCCCTCGAAAATGGCGATCTCGTCATTGCCCAGCTGGAGGGGCTGGCTCTTAATATCCGAGCGCATCTGCCGGGCGAACTCAAACTTGGGAATCAGGATCTTCTCCCCCCGGTCCAGGGCGGCGAAGTGCTGGTTGAGCAGGTCCATGTCCATGCAGAAGGGGGACTCGTAGTCGATCTGCCCCTCCCGGTTCCGGGGCGATGTCTCCGGGTCCACGGTCTTGAAATAGTTGTCCATGCTGACGGCGTGGGAGTTGATGCCCATCTCCTTCAGCTTGGCCTCGATCTTCTTGGCGGTGGTGGTCTTGCCGCTGCCGGATGGGCCGGAGAGCAGGACGATCCGGGATTTGGACAGGTTGTCCGCGATCTTCCGGGCCGCGGCCTCGATCTTCCGGTTGTAGGCCTCGTCGCTCTCCTGCGCAAAGCCCTGGGGGTCGCTGCGGACGGCGTCGTTGATCTTACTGAGTGAGTATGCCATTTTCGCTGCTCCTTTCTGCTTTCTCCATCATTGTTTGGTCATCTGCTGATAAAACGCCCGGAACGCCGCCTGGTTAGCCGCGATCTTTTCGGGGCGCTGGATATACTCCTGCGGAAATTTCAGGTTGAACACGCGCTCAATGCGGTTTCGCGGCTGATCCACCATCTTGGTGGAGCCCCCCGCGCCCAGGCTGAGGATGGTGTGGAGCTCCTCCATGATGTAGATGTTGTACCACCCCGTGCCGCCGGGCCTGCACCAGCCCACGTTCTCAAAGCTGCCGGACATGTACTTCTGCCGGTAGAGGTAGTAGGGGGCGAAGCCCGCCCCGCCCAGGGCGGGGGCCGCGTAATCCAGCATAGCGGCGACCTCCTCCTCCGTGGGAATCCGGGTGCCCTCCAGGGTGATGCGGCTGCCCTTCTTCAAAGACAGCGTATGGATGGTGATGTTGTCCGTGCCGAAGGCGACCACCTCGTCCAGGGTCCGGCGGAAGCTCTCCGGCGTGTCCTCCGGCAGTCCGGCGATGAGGTCCATGTTTACGTGGGGGAACCCGGCGGCATTCACCAGCTCCATGGCCTTGCGGATGTCGTCTCCGCTGTGCCGCCGTCCGATGGCGGCCAGGACCCTGTCGTCCATAGACTGGGGGTTGACGCTGATCCGGTCCACGCCGTTTTTCCGAAGGACCGTCAGCTTCTCCGCCGTGATGGTGTCGGGCCTCCCTGCCTCCACGGTCAGCTCCACAGCATCAGCCAGGTCAAATCCCTCCCGCAGCCTGCTCAGCAGCCGGTCCATCTGCTCCGCCGTCAGTGTGGTGGGGGTGCCGCCGCCCATGTAGAAGGACCGGACCTTCAGTCCCAGGTCCTTGACCATGGCGGCGGCGCTGTCCGCCTCCGCCAGCAGGGCCTGCAAATAGGGCTCCACCAGATGGAAGGATTTTTCCACGCTGTTGCTGACGAAGCTGCAATAGGCGCACCGGGTGGGGCAGAAGGGGATGCCCACGTACAGGGAGATCTCATTTTTCTTTAACCCCTGTTTGGCTTCCAGCCCCGCCTTTGCGCAGGGCAGGCACAGCTTGCGCCGGGAATCGGAGACGAAGTACACGTCCCGCAGAATGCGGTCCGCCTCCTCCTCGCTCTTCCCCTCCTCCAGCAGCCCTGCCGCCAGCTTGGCGGGCCGGATGCCGGTAAGGGCTCCCCAGGCGGGGGTGACGCCGGTGAGGGCCCGGGCGGCCTCGAAGAAGCTGAGCTTCACCGCCCGCTGCAGCAGGCGCTCCCGCTGGTACTCGTCCTCCGCGCCGGAGAGCGCGGCCTGCGCCCTTCCGCGGGCCGTCCGCCCCTCCACGGACAGCTCCGTAACGGCGGTTCCGGCCTGCCCCTCTACGGTAAGGGACACCCGAGCTCTATTGGACTCCTCCTCCCCATAGACGGGCCGCTCGTTGGGAAAAAAGGCCAGCAGACTCTGCTCCACGGCGTAGCGGTAGTCGTGGCCTTCAAAAATCATTTCCATTTAACTGCCATCCGCATATAAGAATTGCCAGTACGCTCCTGGTCCAGGGTGGACAGGGCTCCATGGCCCGGGCAGACCTTGTAGTCCCCCTCCAGCTCCGCCAGCCGTTTCAAGGAATCCAGCATCTTCTGCTCATCCCCGCCGGGCAGGTCGCACCGCCCGCAGGACCCGGCAAAAAGGGTGTCCCCACAGAGCATCACGTCCTCCGCCAGCAAAACCACGCTCCCGCCGGAGTGGCCGGGGGTGTGGAGGACCTGCAATTTCAGGCCGCCCAGCTCCAGCTCATCCCCCTCGCCGTAGGTCCGCTGGTTCTTCCCGGCGTGAGGGAAAAAGTAATGGGGGTTCGGCTCGTCCGCCGGACAGAGCTCCTTCTTATGGGCATACACCGGCAGGTCCGGCCACTTCTCCAGCAGGGCGGGGATGGCGCCCACGTGGTCCCAGTGGCCGTGGGTCAGAAGGATCATCCGCGGCTCCAGACCGCTCTTTTCGATCATGGACAGCACCTTTTCCGGGGAGCCGCCGGGGTCCACCACGGCGCAGGCCTTCGCGGCCTCATCGCCGATCAGGTAGCAGTTGGTGTCGATCTTCCCAACAGGGAGGGTGTCAAAAATCATAACAGGCTCCTTATCCCAACATTTTTGTTTTCAAAACCAGATTCTTTGCGTCCTTAAATCCTAATTTATCATAGAAATGTTCGTGCTTCGCATCATTCACCGACTGGAGTTGGATCAGCATCGCGCCCTTCTCCCTGACACGCCGCTCCAGCTCCCGCATAAACGCAGTGCCAAGGCCCTGATTCTGCCGCTCCCCGGCAACAACAATTTCAATCAGATCATACGCCTGACAGTCGTCGTACTGCTCAAAATACCCCATGGCGAAGCCCAGCAGCCGGCCCTTGTCCTCCAGCAGCAGGCCGAAGGCGTCCTCCCGGGTCATGACCTGATGGATGCGCTTAGTTGTGGTCTCAATGGTTCCCTCTCCGTCCTCATAGGCGTTGTAGTAGTCCACATACAATTTCGCCGTCCGAGGAAGGTCCTCCAGGGTAAAGGGTCTGTACTCCATATTATTTCTCCGTATCGAACAAAATGGTCACCGGGCCGTCGTTCTGGGAGAACACCTGCATATCCGCGCCGAACTCCCCGTGCTGGACGTCAAAGCCCCGCTCCCAGCAATGGGCCATGAATTTTTCATACAGGGGGATAGCAAGGTCCGGCTTCGCCGCGCCGGTGAAGCCGGGGCGGCGGCTGGAGGTGTCGGCGTAGAGGGTGAACTGGCTCACCACCAGGATGCTCCCACCTACCTGCTCCAGGTTCAGATTCATCTTTTCGTTCTCGTCCTCGAAGATCCGCAGGTTGCAGATCTTGTCCGCCAGCTTCACGGCGGTATCTTCCGTGTCGTTGGGCCCGACCCCCAGCAGGACCAGATAGCCCTGCCCGATCGCGCCGTTGACCTTCCCGCCGATTTCCACTGACGCGGATTTGACCCGGGTCACAACTGCCCGCATTTCTATATTCCTCCTTAGCAAAAAGCTCTCCGCAGGAGTTTTGCCGCCGCAGCGGCAAAATAAATTCCAATCGCTTTTCCGGGGGCGTGTACCTCGGAAAAGCACCTTGCGGGCCGCGCCCGGCCCGGACCACCTCCCTCAAACGGAAAGGCAAAGCCTTTTCGTTTGACTTCATCCCGCCGGCCGGTTCACCTTCATGACGTTGGAAATTTGATGGATTTTCCGCATGACCTGCTCCAGCTGCTTGGAATCGGCGACGGAGATCGTCAGGTGGAAAATAGCAAAGCCGTCGGCGGTGGTATGGACGTTCATGCCGTTGACGTTGATCTTGCAGGTGCTCATGGCCGTGGAAATGTCCACCAGCAGGCCGGACCGGTCCTTGCACACCACCTCCAGGGAGGTGGAATAGGAATCCCGGATGTCGTCGCTCCAGCTGACCTTGATCCAGCGGCCCTGGTTGGCCTCCACATGGTGGTCCGGCTGGGCGTTGGGGCAGTCCTTGCGGTGGACAGACACGCCGTAGCCCCGGGTAATGAATCCCACAATCTCGTCCCCGGGCACCGGGGTACAGCACTTGGAGAACTTTACCAGGCAGTTGGAAAGCCCCTCCACCACAATGCCCTTCTCGCTCTTGACCTTCCTGGGCAGGTTGGACTTGGCTTCCTGGGCGGCCTTGGCCTCCTTTGCCTCCTGGGCGGCCCGGGCGGCGGCCTCCTCGGCGGCCTTCACCATGGCGGCGGCCCGGTTGATGTGCAGCAGCTCGTCCCGGACCCGGTTGGCCGCCTTCTGGGCGGTCAGCCCGCCGTAGCCGATGGCGGCGTACATCTCGTCCAGGGACGGGAAGCTCACCCGCTTGAGGATGCTGGGCAGCACGTCGGAGGCGGTAATCTGGGCCATGGTCAGGCCGATGTGCTTCAGCTCCGACTCGAAGGAGGCCCGGCCCTGGGCGATGTTCTCCTCCCGCCGCTCCCGCTTGAACCACTGGCGGATCTTGCTGCGGGCCTCGCTGCTCTTGGCGATCTTCATCCAGTCCCGGCTGGGGCCGTGGGCGGACTTGGCGGTGTTGATCTCCACCACGTCACCGTTGTGGAGCTGGTAGTCGAAGCCCACCATCCGCCCGTTGACCTTGGCCCCCACCATGGTGTTGCCGATGGCGGAGTGGATGGAGTAGGCGAAGTCGATAGGGGTGGCCCCGGCGGGCAGGTTCACCACGTCCCCCCGGGGGGTAAAGACAAAGACCTCGTCGGAGAAGAGGTCCACCTTCAGCGAGTGGATGAACTCCTCGGCGTCGGTGTCCTCCTGATTTTCCAGCAGGCGGCGAATCCATTCGTAGGCCCCTTCGCCGCCCTCCTTCTTGATGCCCTGCTTGTACTTCCAGTGGGCGGCCACACCGTACTCGTTGATAGCGTGCATGTCGTAGGTGCGGATCTGCACCTCGAAGGGGATGCCCTCCTCACCGATGACGGTGGTGTGGAGGGACTGGTACATGTTGGGCTTGGGGGTGGCGATATAGTCCTTAAAGCGGCCCAGGATGGGCTTATAGATGTCGTGGATAACCCCCAGCACGTTGTAGCAGTCCGGCACCGTGTCCACCAGTGCCCGGAAGGCGAAGAGGTCGTAAAGCTCCTCCATGGTCTTCTCCTGGAGGTACATCTTCCGGTAGATGCTGTAGGGGTGCTTCACCCGGCCGTAGACGGTGGCGTGGGGGATATTCTCCTCCGCCAGACGGGCGCTGATCTCCTCCTGAATCCGGCTCATAAACTGGTCGTGCTGGACGCTGTCGGCGGCCAGCTTCTTCGTGATCTCGCTGTAGGCCACCGGGTCCAGGTACTGCAGGGACAGATCCTCCAGCTCCCACTTGATCTTCGCCAGGCCCAGACGGTGGGCGATGGGGGCGTAGATCTCCATGGTTTCAAAGGACTTCTTCTTCTGCTTGGCCGGGGTCTGGTACTCCATGGTGCGCATGTTGTGGAGCCGGTCGGCGATCTTGATGAGGATCACGCGGATATCCCGACTCATGGCGAAGAGCATCTTCCTGAGGTTCTCCATCTGCTCCTCTTCCATGGTGGAGTACTTCACCCGCGTCAGCTTGGTGACCCCGTCCACGATGTCCGCCACCGTCACGCCGAAGCGCTTGGCGATGTCCTCGTAAGTACAGTCGGTGTCCTCCACGCAATCGTGAAGGAGGGCGGCGATGATGGACTCGCTGTCCAGGCGCATCTCCGCCACAATCTGGGCCACATTGATGGGATGGGTAACAAAGGGCGTCCCGTCACGGCGCATCTGCTCGCCGTGGTGCTCCCTGGCGTATTCATAGGCAGCGCGGATCTGGTTCAAGTCCGCGGAGATATTGTACCCCCGGATGGTCTTTTCCAGATGCTCATACCGCTCTTCTACTGTGACCATAGGTCACTCAGCTCCCTTCTCGCGCAGTGTTTCCGCGAAGATCTGCCGCAGCGCGTCAACAGGGACCGGCTGCTTGAGATAGATCTGCAGCATCCCCTTCGCCGTGATCTTATATCCTGTGAGCTGTTCCCTGCATGAGTCAACAGCGCGGGCCTCGACATTGATGTGGTCCTTGAACGGGATCAGACGCACGAAAGCGTCCCCCGCATAGTAGCTTGGCAGTTTCGCCCATAGTTTTTCCTCAATCTCTTGTGCGGCACTCTCATAAGCGACTGTGCGCAGCTGCACATACAGCTCCCGGATCGCCTCCGGGTATTTCTCCAGATATGCTTTTACCTCGTCTTGCATCTATGTTCTCTCCCATTCCTAAAAAGAAGCGTCCTGCTTCAGCACCCGCCGCAGAGCGCGCATATAGGCGCTTTGCTCCAGATCGGCCCGCCTGCCGGGCACGGGGCGCAGTATCATCATATCCTCCTGGACAGCCAAGGTAACCAGCCCCCGCTCCGCGAAGACCTCCAGCCCCAGCGCGGTGCGCAGGAAGGACTCCGCCCCGTCCAGGGCTCCGGCCAGCCGCCGCAGGGCGGGCAGGCGGGGAACGCTTCCCCCGCACTCCGCCTCCATCCGTCCGATGGCCCGCCAGAGTCCGGCGAACTGCCGCCGCTCCGGCAGCAGGCGCAGGGCCTCCGCCGCCGTCACCGCGCCGCCTCCGGTCAGCCGCTCCACCAGCTCCAGGCACTCCCGCTCCCGCTGGCTGGGTCCGGCGGCGGGGCGCAGGTCCACCAGCTGCAGCTGCACGCTGCTGACCCCCCGGAACTCGTTGAGCTGCAAATGGAAGGCCGCGTCCACCCGCATGCCGGCGGACACGCCGCAGGCTTCGGCGGTAGCGGAGAAAAATATGGCGTCGAAATGGCAGCCGCCCTTGCTCAAACGCAGCTTCAAGTGTCGGTTCTGGCCCACGCTCTGAAGGCTCTCCACCCGGGCTCCCATGAGGGCGAACACCGGCCGGTCATTGCCGGCGCCGTAGGGCTCCAGCCGGGACAGGGCGTCCAGCTCCTCCAGGACGATGGCCTCCGGATGCCGGATCACCACGTCCAGGGCCAGGGCGGACACCGGCGGCTCCCCGTTGCAGTAGTCACACACGCATCGGTTGATCCGCTGGCGGAAGGCGGGGATATCCTCCTCCCGGATGTTGAACCCGGCCGCCAGCTCGTGGCCGCCGAAGTCCACCAGCAGGTCCCGGCAGGACTCCAACGCGGCAAAGAGGTTGAACCCCCCATAGCTGCGGCAGGAGCCCTTGCCCATACCGTTCTGCAAATGAATCATGAAGCTGGGGCAGGAGTATTTTTCACTCAGCCGGCTGGCCACAATGCCCACCACGCCCTGGTGCCACACCTCGCTGGACAGGACCAACGCGCTGCGCTCCCCGGCGGGCAGGAACTCGATCTGCTCCACGGCCTGGGCAAAGATCTCCTGCTCCACGGCCTGCCGCTCCCGGTTGAGGCCGCACAGCTCCCTGGCCAGGGCCTCCGCCCGGGCGGGGTCATCCGTCAGGAGCAGGTCTGCGGCCAGCTCCGCCTCCCCCATCCGCCCGGCGGCGTTGATCCGGGGGGCCAGGACGAAGCCGATCTGGGTGGAGGACACCTCCCGGTCCGCCAGCCCCGTCTCCTGCAGCAGGGCCCTGAGGCCCAGGAAATCCGTATTCCCGATGGAGGCCAGGCCACGGTGCACGATGGTCCGGTTCTCCCCGGTCATCTGCATCACATCGGCCACCGTGCCGATCGCGGCCAGGGTGCAGTACCGGGCAAACAGGGCCTCCTCCCGCTGGGGGTCCAGGGCCAGCGCCAGCTTCAGCGCCACGCCCACCCCCGCCAGGTGTTTAAAGGGGTAGGGGCAGTCGGGCCTCCGGGGGTCCACCACGGCGGCGGCCTCCGGCAGGCGGTCCTTGCACTCGTGGTGGTCGGTGATCACCAGGTCCAGGCCGATCTCCCGGGCGTAGAGGGACTCCTCCACGCCGGTGATGCCGCAGTCCACCGTAATCACCAGCGTCACGCCCTGGTCCCGGAGGGAACGCAGGGCCTCCCGGCCCAGGCCGTAGCCGTCCTCCACCCGGCGGGGGATATATTTCAGGCAGTCCGCCCCTCTGGAGCGGAGGTAATCCACCAGAAGCACCGTAGAGGTGATGCCATCCACGTCGTAATCTCCGAATACGGCGATCCGCTCCCCCTCCGCCAGGGCCCGGTGAATGCGGGCAACGGCCTTGTCCATATCCTTCATCAGAAGGGGCGGACAGGTGAGGCGCTGCTCCCGGTCCAGCAGCAGGGCGGCCTCCTCCGGCGAGGCCACACCCCTGGCGGAGAGCAGCAGGGAGAGCAGGTGGGGGTATCCCGCCGCCAGCAGGCGGGCTGCGGCGGCTTCGTCGCAGCCGCCGCCGGTCCATTTGGCGTATTTCACAGGATATTCCTCCCCTCTCTTTGGTGGTTTTTATACAACAAAAGACATTATAACAAAAAATGAGGAAAAGGTAAAGGGAATATTTTAAATTGCCGCCCCTACGGGGCGGTCCCAATTGAATCTGCGGCCCTGCAGGCCGCACTGCTTTTTTCTTCTCTCTTCGTTGAAGGGTTTTTCGTATCGCCCCTGCGGGGCGGCGGGGGCTCTTTTCTTATTTTACCTTTGCCTCTGCCGGGGCGGGGCCTTCTTTTCGCACGAGCGAAAAGAAGCAACGATTCTGCGACGGCCACATCGAGTGGCCGCGCAGAATGGATTGTGCATGACCGCTCGATGCGGTCATTGCACAATC
>VSNB01000117.1 GCA_009774055.1 Clostridiales bacterium | reverse complement strand
CCACCGGCTTGTCCCGCAGCGAGGGATCGTACAGGATCTCCACGCTGGCATAGAAATTGTTCATGTCTGAATGTAAGATCACAGGCTTCATGCCCTCAGTATATGAGGACTGCCTGGCCTTCATCCCCGAAAGGAGTCACAGCTATGTGCGGAAGATACAGCTTAGCCCCGGACCAGTCCCAGGAGATCGCCCGGATCGTAGCCGAGGTGCAGGCCCGGTTTGGAGCCGCCAGCATCCATACAGGGGAGATATACCCCACCAACGCCGCCCCGATCCTGCTCCCAGACGGACAAAAAATCACCCCCAAGCCGATGATCTGGGGGTTTCCCAGCTTCAAGGGCAAGGGGGTCATCATCAACGCCCGGGGTGAGACGGCGCTGGAGAAAACGATGTTCCGCCGCTCCCTGCTGGAGCGGCGATGCGTCGTACCCACGACCGGCTTTTATGAATGGGACAGCCAAAAGCGGAAGTACCACTTTCGGCTACCGGGGCAGGCCATACTATACCTGGCCGGGCTTTGGAACACATTCCAGGGTGAGGAGCGGTTCGTGGTGCTGACCACCGCCCCCAATGACACCATCATCAACGTCCATGACCGGATGCCGGTGCTGCTGACCGATGATGAGGTAACGCCATGGCTCCATGATACCGGAATAGCGTCCGCGAAGCTGACGGCTTTGCAGCCTGCTTTGGAGCGCATGGCGGTCTGATTACCATGGGATGCGTACCCTCTGTCCCCATAGCGTCTCGACCTGAACTCCGACCAGGAACCAGCCGCGGCTATCCATTTCAATGCGGGTGGGGACCCACCGCTCGTTCAGCCAAATGTCCATTGTGGTGCCACAGTGCAGCCCGCCGTAACAGTCGTCGCTGCTGAAACGGATATCAGCACGGCCGCTTTGCGTGTCGGGAATTAAGATACCTTCTCTCATAAAATGTTTCCTTTCTATCAAAATAGAAAACGGGAACCATAGAACACCTATGGTTCCCCTAAAAGAGCGTAATCACTGTGTCAATCCGATAGAATCTGAAGTATCCGACCTTGAACAATTTTGCTCAGTGTATCCAGCCGCTCCTGATCTGCATGGATATGAGGGTGCTGCTGAAATGTGAAATCCCTCAATGCAGCCAGATCATGGCGGATGGACTCTGTCAACATTCCTCTTGCATTATACAGAAAATTCCGACCTAGCCTGGGCTTCCAGCGTTGCAGATACCAATCCGGGTCTGTCAACTGGTCGTTGTCCAACTCAGGAAGCAGGCTCCGGTTGTGGTCAAATACTGGTGCCATTCCTTGGATCTCCATGGTAGCTGTATCAAATAGCACACCAAAATTGCCATAATGTCGGTCGGTATTCAGAATTACGGCATCCAACACGCACATACGCCGGAATGCGTCTCCACTGCCAATACTCTCAAAGAAGGCCAACAATTCCGGCATAGTACGTTCCTCTCCGCGAAAAACCGCACCGGCCTTTGCGAGTCCTGCGGTTTCATTGGTAAAGAGCGGACATTTGCTGACCAGCTTTCCCCGGTAGAAATCCATATCATAGGGAACTGCGCCGGGGCATAGTCTCTCAGACAGTTGGGCAGCCAGGTACTCGGAAAGCGGTTCGATCTCATAGTGCGTGCTGCCGCTTTTATAGAGATAAATACCATCGCCTTCCCGTTTCCAGCACTTGGCATAGTATCCATCTGTTCCAAACTCTGGGGATGTCGAGGACAAATCTGTCTCGCTGATAATCCCATCGAAGGCAGCTTCACTGATGATCTCGCTGAATGGGTTAGTATAAAGCGAGACGTCTTCCCAGGTTAGAGTTGAATCGTCCTCTCGCACCCAAAAGGTATCATTCAAAGACAGTGCGTGAGTGACGCGCAGAAACCCCTCCGGGTCATCGCACCCATACTGTTCCAGCAACTGCTGAATGTGCTTGCGATGCTTAGGAGCTTTCCGATGTTCCAGAAATGATGTCAAATTCCAATACCCAATCGGTCGGAGAGGTGTAAGCCAAACGTCCTCAAAAAACTCCGGCTCATCAAATTCGTTGCGTCGGCAATGAAACTCCAGCATTGCGACATTCTGGTTCATCAGGATATAGCCAGTTTTGCCGCTGCAATCGGCCATCGGTTCGCCCCCCTTCGTTCAGAAAAATTTCAGCACATGCAGAAAATTCTTTGACCGTAAAATCTCACCCCTGAAGCGGCATTATTGATTTCTATTTTGCACGCCTCCAACAGCAGGAAAGGCCCTAATTCGTTGGTTTTTTAAGTATAGAATCAAGCTAAGTCAGATCCCTTTTCGGGTGGTGTAAAAGTGGTGTAACTCGCTAAATCTCGATTGCTCTGATATGGCGCAAATGCATTGAAAATACTGGCCTTTTTGCCCCTTTTAGGAGTGAAAAATGTACCTCCAATGCTTTTAAGTACATGCGCTTCTCCCTGGCGGGCCCTTGCCCGCCCCTGTCCTCATCTCTTTTTAATTAAAGTATTATAGCAGAATACCCAGTCCTTGACAAGCCGGATTTTATGAACTTTCTGTATAAGATTTCCAATTAGTGAATAATAAAAAGAATCCGAAAGCGCCGGCCTTCGGATTCCCTCTTCCCTATTTCCAGCGGCGAAGGGTCATAGCCCCCTTCCCGCAGCCGTCAATGGCGCACATAGTCCCCATCGGCAGCGTCACCATGGGGCTGCAGTGGGCGGAACGGACATTCCATAAAACGGGCTTAGGCCATCCGGCAAAAAAGTCCTTGATCATTTCCAGTGGTCTATAGTTCCCCCGATAGGCGTTGCGGCAGCCGGTAAACGCCCCGAACACCAGCCCGACGGCGGCATCCAGCGTCCCGTTGTATTTCAGCTGCCACAGCATTTCCTCCAGGGCGTAGACATCCTCCCCCACATCCTCCAGGAAGAGGATGCAGTTTCTGGCATCGATCTGCCATGGCGTACCCAGAGAGGTGGTCACCAAAGACAGGTTGCCGCCGGTGAGCCGCCCGCAGGCCCGGCCGGGGCGCAGGACCTGGATGTCCTCCCCCGCCGGATTCTCCACCGGCATACACTCCTCCATTTCCAGCGCGGCCCGCAGGCTCCGCCAGGAGAACAGATCATCCTGCCAGCCCAGCGTCCGGTTGGCGGTGGGCCCGTGGAAAGCCACAAAGCCGCACCGCTGCTGGATAGCCAGGTGGAGGGTCGTCACATCGCTGAACCCGATAAAGGGCTTGGGATGAGCGGCAATGCAGACATAATCCAGCAGGGGCAGCAACTGCCAAGAGGTGCTGCCGCCCCTGGTGCACCAGATGGCATCCACCGAAGGATCGGCAAACCCCCTGTTCAGGTCGTTTGCCCGAACCTCCGCCGGAGCGGCGGTGTAGCCGCTGGGGGTGGAGGCCCGGCAGGATTCACCGATCCGTACCCGGAAACCCAGATTCTCCACCGCCGCGGCAATGGCCTCCACCGGTTGGTCCGCCGCCAGCGGAGACGAGAGAGACACCAGCAAAACGGTATTCCCCTGTTCCAACTTTTTAGGAAATCGCATCACAGCCCCCTATTCGCCGCACAGAAAGTCCACTGCCGCCTGAGCCTCTACTGCCGCGGCCAAGGGCAGCGCGTCCGGGTCCGCCGTGAAATGGGGATTGTGGTTGGGATATGTGAACCCCTTCTCCGCGTTCCCCACGCCGATGTAGAAATAGCAGCCGGGGACGGCGTCGGAGAAATAACCGAAATCATCGGTGCCCAGGGAGGGCTCCTCCAGCTCCAGAACGTTCCGCTCCCCCAGAATTTTCCCCGCCGCACGTCGGACGAGGTCCGTCATGGCTGGGTTGTTCCGACATCCGGGATAGCTCTCGAATATCTCAATTTCCGCCTCTACCCCCATCCCGGCGGCAATGCCGGAAACAATGGAGCGAAAATCCGCCTTGACCCGTTCCCGGGCCTCGCCGCCCATAGTGCGGAGGATACCGGTGAATTTCGCCTCCTCCGGCAGGACGTTTCCGGCCTCGCCGGCGTGGAAGGAGCCCACCGTCACGACCACCGGCTCCGTAGGCGAGGTCCGGCGGCTGGAGATCGTCTGCAGGGCGGAGATAATCTGCGCCCCCGCCGTGATCACGTCCGTCCCCAGGTGGGGCTTTGCCCCGTGGGTCCCCCTGCCCCGCAGGGTGACGGCGAAGGGGTTTGACGACGCGCAGATCGGCCCCGCCTTTACCCTCAGGGTTCCAGTGGGGATGCCGCTCTCCACGTGAACGCAGAGGGCCGCGTCCACATGCGGCTCCTCCATACAGCCCGCCGCAATCATCCGGGCTGCGCCGCCATCCCCCTCCTCGTCCGGCTGAAAGAAGAGCTTAACAGTTCCCACCAGCTCCCGCCGGCGGTTCTGCAGCAGCTCCGCCGCGCCCAGCAGGGCGGCAGTGTGAAAATCGTGGCCGCAGGCGTGCATTACGCCGGGATTCTGGGAGGAATACACCAGGTCCGTATCCTCGGCGATGGGCAACGCATCGATATCCGCCCGGAAGCAGAGGGTCCTGCCGGGCTGTTCGCCCCAGATCACCGCCATGGTCCCGGTATCCGCCATGGGAACGTATGGAATACCCAGCTCCTCCAGCCGGCGGCGGATCATGTCCGCCGTCCTCTGCTCCTTCCTGCCCAGCTCCGGGCAGCGATGGAGGTTATAAAATAAGTCCTGCCAGCGGGAGGCCGCCGCCAGGGCCTCCTCCTTGATGTCGAGGATCATAAGCCGCTCCTTTTTGCAGGGGGAGTCGTCCGCCGCCCCTTTAGAATTCTTCTTCATTATACACAGCCCCATTGCTTTTGTCACGTCTTTTTGCAAAAAGAGAGGCCGGATTGTCATGGTCAGGCCCAGGCGCATACGCTGGAAGGAGAAACCTAACAGTTGGGAGGAGAACCCATGGCAATTACAACCCATTTCTTTCTCGGCGCCAACAGCGGTCAGGGCTTTCAGAATCTATTTCCCCGCTTCTGCGCGCCGGAAAACCACTACGATCTGCTGGTCCTCAAGGGCGGTCCCGGCGCGGGAAAGTCCACCATGATGCGCGCCATCGGCCAGGCGATGGAAAAAAAAGGGGAGCAAGTGGAATACCTTTACTGTTCCGGCGACCCAAGCTCTCTGGACGGCGTACATATTCCCAGAATCCGCACCGCCGTGGTGGATGGCACCGCGCCCCACGTTGTCGAGCCCCAATACCCCGCCGCCGTGGACCGCTATGTGAACCTGGGCCAATTCTACGATGTCGCCGCAGCAAAAGCCGCCCGCAGGGATATCGTCCACTACGCCCAGGCGGGCTCCGCCGCCTATCAGCGGGCCTACCGTGCCCTGGGCGCAGCCCGGCAGATGGACGACAGCGCCGCCGTCCTGGCAGCGGAGGGACTGGACAGAGAAAAGCTGCTCCGCCGTACCGACGGCATCATTGGACGGGAGCTCCGAGGAAAGGGATCCGGCGGCAGGGACGCCTACCGCTTCCTGGGCAGCCTCACCTGCCGTGGGCCCGTCTGGAGGTTTGACTCCGTCCAGGCCCTCTGTCCGAAGATCTACCAGCTCCAGGATGCCTACGGCCTGGCCGCCCCCATGCTCCAGCGGCTCCATGCCGCTGCCTCCGCCAGGGGCTTTTCCGCCGTCGTCTGCCCCGATCCGGAGCACGCGGAGCGTATCCAGCACCTGCTCCTGCCGGAGCTGGGACTGGGCTTCGTCACTAGCCGGGAGGGTATGGCGTACACAGGTCCCGCCTACCGCAGGGTACGGATGGACGCCATGGTAAGCGCGTCCCATTATAAGCGGTTCAAGGCCCGTCTCCGCTTTTCCGCCAGGGTGTCCAACGCCCTCCGGGAGGAGGGGCTGGAAGCCCTCCAGGAAGCCAAGGCCGCTCACGACCAGCTGGAGGCGGTCTACCATCCCCACGTAGATTTCGCCGGCGTCCAGCAGCTGGCGGAGGAGGAGCTGACCCGGATCGAGAGCTACCTCTGATCCTCCCTGCCTCGCCAGGAAAACCCTCCGCAGGCGTTCAAAATCCATTTCATTCCATCTCTCTCCTGGTGCGCCAAAGCGGCCGGACATAAAACCGTCCGGCCGCCTTTCTCTACTGTTTCGGCATTCCTTTCCCCTGTAAAACCTTCTCGTAATTCTCGATTTTATAGTTGAGCCGGTCCAGAGATCGCTGCATCTCCCCCATCCGGTCCAGGAGCTGCGCCCGCTGCTCCACCAGAATCTCCTTTCGACGCGCCTCGGTTCCTCCTCCCTGCCGGTACAGCGACGCGTATTCGATCAGCGCCTCTATCTGCACCCCGGCGGAGCGCAGGCATTTCATCAGCTCGATCCACCGGCAGGATTCCTCGTCATAATCCCGGATGCCTCCCTTGGTCCGGGGCACCGGCGGAATCAGACCAATGCGCTCGTAGTACCGCAGGGTATCGGCGGTCACATGATACCGCCTGCTCGCCTCTGAAATGGTCATAGCCGCTCCCTCACGCGCCGAAGAGCTCCGCCGCCCGCTTCATATTTTCCACCGCGTCCACGCCGAAGGGACAGCGTTTGGCGCAGGCGCCGCACCGGATGCACTCCCCGGCCTTGTGGGGCAGAGCGGCATAGTGCTCCCGGACGGTTTCCGGTACTTCGCCCTGGGCCCTGCAGAGGTTGAGGAACTTGGTCACGTCGGCTACGCTGATGTCCTGGGGGCAGGGCGCGCAGTGGCCGCAGTACATGCAGTGGCCCGCCCAGCTGATTTTCGGCATGGCGGCAAAGGCGGCGGCATAGTCCCGCTCCTCCTCTGGCGCATCCTCATAGGCGATGCTGGCGCGCAGCTCCTCCATGGACCGGGCCCCGCACAGGACGGACGCCACCGCCGGGCGGGTCAGGGCATAGTGGAGGCACTGGCTGGCCGTGAGCGCCATCCCCGCCGGGGACATGTCCGCCTTCAGCAGATCCCCGCCGCCGAAGGCCTTCATCACCGTGATGCCCACTCCCAGCCGCTGGCACGTCTCATACAGCGCCTGCCTCTGGGGGTCCATGTTCACCAGGGGCTCGGCGTAATTTTCTATAGAGCCCAGCTCCTCGATATCCCTCTCCGCAGGCTGGAGATCGTAGCAGGGATTGACGCTGAACATCAGCACATCAATTTTTCCGGTGTTCACCGCCGCCAGGGACACTGCCGCGTTGTGGCTGGACAGGCCGACGCTCCGAACGATTCCCGCAGCCTTCAGCTCCAGGGCATAGTCCAGAATGCCGTTTTGCACCACGGTATCCCAGTCGCTCATGGCGTCCACGTAGTGGATCATGCCCACGTCCACCCAGTCCGTCCGCAGCAAGCGGAGCCGCTCGGCGAAATTGGCCTTCGCCTCGTCCAGGCAGCGGGTCCGCTTATACTGCCCGTCCTGCCAGACGGCGCATATGTGGCACTGAAGGACAAATTTTTCCCTTCGTCCCTCCATGGCGCGGCCCAGGCTGTCCAGCAGCTCCGGCTCAGGCGAGTACAGATCGATGCAGTTGACGCCGGCGGCGTCCATGAGGTCCGCCATCTCCCGGACCTGCCGGACGGTCTTGCCTGAGAAGCCCTCGCAGCCCATGCCTATCTCGCCTACCCGGATGCCGGTGCGGCCTAATGTGCGGTATCGCATGTTCATGTTATTGTATCTCCTTTTTTATGTTCTGATCTGAGCGGTTTTCCCTGTTTTTCAGTATAGTATATGGAGCAGGCTCCAAGTCAAGCGGTTTTATCAAATTTTCCGTCCATGTGAAACCAACAGCGCCCCCGACGGCCAGGCCGGCGGGGAACGCTGCCCACAGATTAAATTCTAGGGCATGTTTAAAAAATGTCAAAACGCCCAAGCAGCGGATCTTTTTCCACTGTGCGGCGTTAAAAATTCTTGAAATCCGTCAGGATTCCTGCGAATTTTTGCCTTGCCCAGCGAAAAAATCTCTCGCTGTTGGGCATCCCGCCATTTATCAAACAAGCCCTAGTCCTTGCCATATAAATCCGCGAGGATCTTTGCATACAGCTCCTCCGCCCTCTCCCGGAATCGTTTTTGCAGCTCCAGCGCCATATCCTGCCGGGTAACCAGCAGTTTCAGGCTCATCAGCTCATCCAGCTCATCGCTGAGGGACAGGGAAACCTCGTAGCCCCCCTTCTCCCGGGGGCGAAGGTCCGCCTTCACCAGCGCACGGCGCTTAAGCTGCTCGTTGCACAGGATCAGCCGCCGCTCCGCTTCCATCCGCACGGAGTAAGGCAGGCTGCTCTCACAGACCGAGCTGTTGTGCCGGCCCTTGTCCGTAATCTGATAGAGCCCCTCCTCCAAATGCAGGTGCTCCGTCCGCACCAGGTCCGCCAGGCACTCGGAGAAGGCAAAATAATCTACCCCGCCGTCAAACATGCTCAGCTCCTGGATCATTTCGAAGGGCACCGGCTCCACCACACGGGCCATGATATAGAGGATCAGAAATTTGATCTCCAGCTTGTCGCTGATAAAACCGAAAGAGGGCATAGTCCGCCTCCTGTCTGTAGTTGCTTCCATTATACCTTCTCCGCTCCAATTTGTATAGCCCAAATTTTCACCACTTGGCTCCGGGCGCATAGACTGGAATGAAGGCGGACGGTCCCAGCGGGACGCCGGCTTCGCTCCCCGCCCGATGCGGCACCTATGCGCTACACAGGGGGCGGCGGAGGTCCGTCATCAGCGACGGATTGTATCACAACTAGGAGGTTTATCATGCCTGAACGTATTGCTCCCGGCCCTGTTTCCGGTCTGCGGGATAATTGTGAGGCCGTTTGTATCCATACCAAGAAGATCTTTGACAGCTGCCGAGATAAGGACTGCATCGAGGACCTTCGCTTCTACCCCACCGCCTGCGGACAGGACGTACTCAACCGCGCCCAGACGGTGAAGGGCGGCAAGGCGGAGCTGCTCTATACGTACATCGACGTGGAACCCGTGGCCTTCAACCGGGGCTTCTACACGGTGGATATGCGGTTTTTCTACCGCGTGACCCTCAACGCCTACTGCTCCTGCCCCCGTCCGGTGGAGGTAGAGGGCCTGTGCGTCTTTGACAAGCGGGCCATCCTCTTCGGCAGCGAGGGCAACGCCAAGATCTTCTCCTCCCAGATGCGCATCGACGCCATGGACCGCCAGCTGCTGGAGCAGAGCAATCTGCCTACCGCCGTGGTGGAGGCGGTGGACCCCATCGTCCTGGACGCCAAGCTGGTGGAGTGCTGCGAGAGCCGCTGCTGCGACTGCGACATCTGTGAGATTCCTGCCTGCGTGTGCCAGTGCTTCGGTTGTGAGCTGACCATGGGCGACGACTACCGCCGGGCCTTCGTAACCCTGGGACAGTTCTCCATCATCCGCCTGGAGCGAGACAGCCAGCTGCTCATGCCCGTATTCGACTACTGCATGCCCGACAAGGACTGCTCCTGCGGCTGCGGCTGCGCTGGCGAGGACCCCTGCGAGCTCTTCCAGGGCATCAGCTTCCCCGTGGATGAGTTCTTCCCCCCCAACAGTCTGAACAACTGCTGCGACTACGAGGGCGCAAAGAATCACTGCGGCTGCTGCCGCTGACCGGCTCCTGGAAAAACACTGAAGCCCGGCCCCCGCAGGATATTACTGCGGGGGCCGGGGGATGCGTGTAAAAAAAGTTGCTACGCCACATT
>VSNB01000116.1 GCA_009774055.1 Clostridiales bacterium | reverse complement strand
AAAACCACACACACATCCCGGGGGGCGGCCCAATAAACCCCCCCCCCCGCTTCTATGCTGCTGTTCGCTTGTGTGCGCTCGTCAAGACAGACGGACGGGTTCCTCCGGTGGATTACCCGCGGACGCTCAGCACGTTCAGAACCAGGGTGAGGATAATGAACACAGCGCCGATCCATTTGGTAGCCTTGGCCAGCTTGGCATCGAAGGTCTTGGCCTTGCCCTTGGACATAAAGGTATCGGCTACGCCGCCGATGGCGCCGCTGAGGCCCGCGCTCTTGCCGGACTGGAACAGCACCGCCAGGATGACTACCAGGCCGCACAGCAGCTGCAGGATCGTGACAAACAGGGTCATGGGAACATACCTCCAAGAATTTGATGGAAGCGCAGACGCGCATGATTCCACTTCACAGGATTTGTATTGTAGCACATCCTGTCCAAAATTGCAAGAGGGGAAGGGAGGGGAGGCACGAAAAAATTTGAGGACGAAAATGGTAAATTACCCGTTGACAAATTGGGAGAGCCGTGGTAATATAAGACCTGCGCCTAAAACCGATTGGGAGAGATGTCCGAGCGGTTTAAGGAACCGGTCTTGAAAACCGGCGATGCGCGAGCATCCGTGGGTTCGAATCCCACTCTCTCCGCCATTTTTAAGACCATATATGTATTTCATTCGACCGATGCGGAAGTACCCAAGTGGCCGAAGGGGCTCCCCTGCTAAGGGAGTAGACGTCCAAACAACGTGCGAGGGTTCAAATCCCTCCTTCCGCGCCAGCTCTGAAAAAGCCCTGAAGGCGATGGAAAAAGCCTTTAGGGCTTTTTCCATATGCCGGACGGGCTTTTTCTTCGCCTTCAAGCGCGACCCGCAGTTCGTTCGCCCTGATGGTGAGCGAAGTTGGCGGCGCAGCCGCCAACACCTGCTGGGCTCGCGTTTGAGAAACGGGATGCGGGGGCGAAAGCGGGTTCCGATTTGTGAGAGAGGGGCGTTTTTTTGAACTGCCCTTCGTGCGGGAAGGAAATGGAGCCTGGGTGGCTCAGCGGCAGGCAGCCGTTGGTCTGGAGCCCGGAGAAGGGACGCCCCCTCCTGTGGAAACGGAAGGGGGGCGTGTCCCTGCTGGAGGACGATTTTGTGGTCACCTGCATGACCGATTTTCCCGCCGCCCATATCTGCATGGACTGCCGGAAGGTAGTCGTGGAATATTAAAAGAGGAATTATCATTCACATAGGAGGAATACAGGCAAATGGATTATAACAAGACCATCAACCTGCCGAAGACAGAGTTTCCCATGCGGGCGGGACTGCCGGCAAGGGAACCTGCTATGCTGGAGCGTTGGCAGGAAATGGACCTCTATCATGAGCTCCTTAAGAAAAACGAGGGGAAGCCCCGCTATGCCCTCCATGACGGCCCGCCCTTCTCCAACGGCGCCCTCCATATGGGACACGCCCTCAACAAGTCCATCAAGGACTTCATGGTGCGCTCCGCCGCCATGCGGGGGTACTATACCCCCTATATTCCCGGCTGGGACAACCACGGGATGCCCATTGAGTCCGCCATCATCAAGAAGAACAAGCTCAACCGGAAGAAGATGAGCGTGCCGGAGTTCCGGTCCGCCTGCCATGAGTTCGCCCAGCACTACGTGGACGTGCAGCGGGACGGGTTCAAGCGTATGGGCGTCATCGGCGACTGGGACCACCCCTATTTGACTATGGACCCCGGCTTCGAGGCCGAGGAGGTCAAGGTTTTCGGCGCTATGTATAAGAAGGGGGTCATTTACAAGGGTCTCAAGCCTGTTTACTGGTGCCCCCACGATGAGACTGCCTTAGCGGAAGCCGAGATTGAGTATCAGGACGATCCCGTTACCACCGTATATGTGAAGTTCCCCATGCACGACGATCAGGGGAAGCTGGGGGCGTATGATAAGGACAAGCTGTTCTTCGTCATCTGGACCACCACCATCTGGACCCTCCCCGGCAACCTGGCTATCGCCCTCCACCCCAGGGAGAGCTATGCCCTGGTGAAGGCCGGAAACGGCGAGATCTATATCGTGGCCGAGGCCCTGGCGGAGAAGGTCATGAAGGTGGGAGGCGTGGAGGACTATGAGGTTGTGGAGACGCACCCGGGCAGCTTCTTCGAGAACATGCTGGCCGACCACCCCTTCCTGCCCAAGACCAGCCGGCTGGTGAACGCGGAGTACGTCACTATGGATTCCGGTACCGGCTGCGTCCACACCGCCCCGGGATTCGGCGCGGATGACTACCAGACCTGCAAGCGTTACGGCATGGAAATGGTGGTGCCCGTGGACGACCGGGGCCGCCACACCGACTACGCCGGGAAGTACGCCGGCCTGACCACCGACGAGTCCAACCCCGTCATTCTGGAGGATATGAAGGAGAGCGGGGCGCTGTTTGCCAGCGAGGACATCACCCACTCCTATCCCCACTGCTGGCGGTGCAAGCACCCCATCATCTTCCGGGCCACCCCCCAGTGGTTTTGCTCCGTGGAGTCCTTCAAGGACGCCGCCGTGGCGGCGACCGACGGCGTGCGGTGGATTCCCGGCTGGGGCAAGGACCGGATGATCTCCATGATTCAGGAGCGGAGCGACTGGTGCATTTCCCGCCAGCGCCGCTGGGGCCTGCCCATCCCTGTGTTTTACTGCCAGGACTGCGGCAAGCCGGTGTGTGACGACGCCACCATCGAGGCTGTCAGCAGGCTCTTCGGCAGCCAGGGGTCCAACGCCTGGTATGAGAGGGAGGCTGCCGACATCCTGCCCGCCGGGTACAAGTGCCCCCACTGCGGCGGCGTCAATTTCACCAAGGAGGAGGACACACTGGACGGCTGGTTCGACTCCGGCTCCACCCATTTCGCCTCCATGGAGAAGGACCAGGGCTTCTGGCCCGCTACCGTCTATATGGAGGGCCTGGACCAGTACCGCGGCTGGTTCCAGTCCAGCCTGCTGACCGCCGTAGGCGCTCTGGGCAGGGGCGCGCCCTTCCAGGAGTGCGTCACCCACGGCTGGACTGTGGACACGCAGGGCAGGGCCATGCACAAGTCCCTGGGCAACGGCGTGGACCCCGACGAAATGTTCAAGAAGTACGGGGCGGACCTGGTGCGGCTGTGGGCCGGTTCCGCCAACTATCATGTGGATGTCTGCGGCTCTGAAGTCATCTTCAAGCAGCTCAGCCAGAACTATCTGAAATTCCGCAACACCGCCCGGTACTGCCTGGGCAACCTGGACGGCTTCAACGCCAACGACCTGGTGAAGCCTGGAGAAATGCTGGAGCTGGACCGCTGGGCGGTGACCAGGCTCAACAGGCTCATCGAGCGGTGCGAGGCGGCGTATCAGGATTATGAATTCCACGTGGTCAGCCACGCGGTCAACGATTTCTGCGTGGTGGAGCTCTCCAGCTTCTATCTGGACATCATCAAGGACCGGCTGTACTGTGAGGAAACCAACGGACTTTCCCGCCGCAGCGCCCAGACTGCCCTATGGCTGATCCTGGACACCATGACCAAGATCTTCGCCCCCATCCTGGCCTTCACCTGCGACGAGATCTGGCTGGCCATGCCCCACCGGGAGGGCGACGATCCCCGGAACGTGCTGCTCAACCAGATGAACAAGCCCTTCGCGGACTATGCCCTGGACGAGGCGGCTATGGCCGCCTGGGCGGAGCTCATCAAGGTCCGGGATACTGTCAACGGCGCGCTGGAGGCCGCCCGGAATGAGAAGAAGATCGGCAAGAGCCTGGAGGCCCAGGTGAATCTGGCGGTTCCCCGGGAGCTGGCGGATCAGAAGTTCATGGATGAGGATGAACTGGCGGACCTGCTGATCGTCTCTCAGGTGCACGTTTCCACCGGGGCGGAGATCAAGGTTGAAGTGGCGCCCGCCCAGGGGGGCAAGTGCGAGCGGTGCTGGAAGCTCCTGCCTTCCGTGGGGAAGGACGGGGAGCATCCCGCCCTCTGCGCCCGCTGTGCCAAGGTCGTCAAGGGGCTCAAGCTGGATATTTGATCCCGCGCAGGGACGATCCCCTGCCGGACGGAACGCCGTCCGGCAGGGGACCCAGGTACATCTATGTCATGCGGCGCGCCGCCGGCGCAGGCGGGAGGGCAGGCGCGTGGGAAAGGATTGTTCTTCGCCCCGCCGGGACGCCCTTGCCGCTTACGGTATCCTATGAAGGATCCCCCGCCGGGGTGCTTTGTCCCTTTTTCTGCCCATGGCTGGTCCCTCCCGGTTTCGCCTGGAAAAACGAAGGAAGGTAGTGCAGACATGATTAAAATTGCTCCCTCGATCCTCTCTGCCGATTTTGCAAATTTAGAGCGGGACATCCGGAAGGTCCATTCGGCGGATTATCTCCATGTAGACGTAATGGACGGCGTCTTTGTCCCCAACATCACCATTGGCATCCCGGTGGTCCAGTCCATCCGGAAGGCCACGGACATGATCCTGGACGTCCACCTGATGATTGACCGTCCGGTGCGGTATGTGGAGCAGTTCTGTCAGGCCGGCGCGGACATCGTCACCGTCCACGTGGAGGCCGACAGCGAGGAGAACACCGGCAGAGCCCTGGACCTCATCCGCGCCCAGGGGAAGCGGGCCGGAGTGGTCCTCAAGCCCGGGACCCCGGCGGAGGCGGCGCTGCCCTTCCTGGATAAATGCTCCATGGCGCTGGTTATGACCGTGGAGCCGGGCTTCGGCGGGCAGAAGTTCATGGAGGACATGATGCCCAAGCTCCGGCGGCTGCGGCAGTGGATCGACGAGCGGGGGCTGGACTGTGAGCTGGAGGTGGACGGCGGCGTGGACCCCGTCACCTGCATGACGGTCATCGCCAACGGGGCCAGCGTCCTGGTGGCGGGCAGCGCGGTGTACAAAGCCCAGGACATCCCCGCCAGGATTCGGGAATTGCGGGGAGATGCGAAATAGGCGCTGAGGCGGCGGAAAATTTTTGCAATAGGAGAGTGCTGCTATGGAATACTTTCCCGCGCCCCTGGAGCGGCTGGTGGAGCAGTTCGCCCGCCTGCCGGGCATCGGCGGCAAGTCCGCCCAGCGGCTGGCCTTCCATGTGCTGGGACTGACGGACGGGGAGGCGGCGGAGTTCGCCGACGCCATCCTGGAGGCCAAGCGCAGCGTCACCTGCTGCCCGGTGTGCCAGAACCTCACCGCCGGGGGCCTGTGCCCCATCTGCGCCTCCCCCAAGCGGGACATGGCTACCATCTGCGTGGTGGCGGACCCCCGGGACGTGGCGGCCATCGAGCGGGCCAGGGAGTACGGCGGCGGCTACCATGTGCTCCACGGAGTCATTTCCCCCATGAACCACGTGGGACCCGACGATCTCCAGATCAAGTCCCTGGTGGACCGGGTAGCCAAGGGGGACGTGGGGGAGGTCATCATGGCCACCAACCCCGACACCGAGGGGGAGGCAACCGCTATGTATATCGCCCGGCTGCTCAAGCCCTTTGACGTGCGGGTCACCCGGCTGGCCTACGGCATCCCCGTGGGGGGGCATCTGGAATTTGCCGACGACGCCACCCTGATGCGGGCCCTGGAGGGCCGGCGGGAGCTGTAAGGCCCGCACGGATTAAAAAACAAGAAGGAGAACATCCCATGGAAGAGCTTATGAACATTCTGACGGAAACCTGTCCCGGCATCGATTTCGAGGGACAGGAGCGCCTCATTGACGACGGCATTCTGGATTCCCTGAATATCGTCATGCTGGTGGGCGAGCTGAACGAGGCATTCGATATCTCCATCGGTGCGGAGGACCTGGTGCCGGAAAACTTCAATTCTGCCCAGGCTATTTACGCCCTGGTCCAGCGGCTGTCGGACGAATAATCTTTCGGGCCGCCTGCCATGAAGAAAGCGCCAAAAAGAACCTTTGCCCCGTTCTTTGCAGCGATTTTATCTGAAATTGCCCCACGGTAGCGAGAGCGGGGTACGCAAACGGAGGACCGTGTACTATGTCCATCAACGGCGCAGGCTTTCTGCTGTTTCTGGCCCTGGCCGCCGGGGCCTACTATCTGTTGCCTAAAAAACACCGCTGGCTGGTCCTCCTGGCCGCCAGCGCGTTCTTCTATCTGGCCTATAGCGTCCGGGCGGGAGCATACCTGCTGGCAACCATCACGCTGACCTTCGCCGCCGCCCGCGGCATGGAGGTCCTCCGCCGCCGGGAGCGGGAGGAGCTGGACAAGTGGCCCGAGGACCGCTCCGCCGTCAAAAAGCGGGGCAAGCGCCGGCGGCGGATGGTGCTGGCCGGTGCCCTGGTCTTGAATTTTGCCACCCTGGCCCTCTTCAAATATCTGGATTCCTGGCTGGGGACGGCAAACCGCCTCCTCGGCCTTTTCGGCGTTTCCCAGGCATTCCGGCCGCTGGGCCTGCTGCTGCCCCTGGGGATATCCTTCTATATTTTCCAGACCTCCGGCTATCTTATCGACGTATACCGTGGGCGGGTGAAGCCTGAGGGGAATTTTTTGAAGTACGCCCTCTTCGCCTGCTGGTTCCCCCAGATGATCCAAGGGCCTATCAATCGCTATGACAAGCTCCAGCCCCAGCTCCTCCGGGGGAACGATCCTGATCCGGTGAAGATCAAGCGGGCCATCCAGCTGATGATCTGGGGCGTGCTGAAAAAGGCATTCCTGGCCGATCCCCTGGCGGAAGCGGTGGCGGAGCTGTTCGACAACTTCACCCAGTACCAGGGCGCGTCCCTCCTGCTGGGCTCCGCGCTGTACTGCGTACAGCTGTACGCCGATTTCTCCGGCGGGACGGATCTGGTCCGGGGTGCCTCGGCCCTCTTTGGGGTGGACATGGCGGAGAACTTCCATCGGCCCTACTTCGCTCGGAGTATGGACGAATTCTGGCGGCGGTGGCACATGTCCCTGGGGGAGTGGATGAAGGACTACCTTTTCTATCCCCTGGCCCTGTCGGGCCCCATGAGCCGGCTGGGCAAGCGGCTTCGGACCCGGTTCGGCCCCCAGGCGGGGAAGCTGGCGGCCCCCTGCCTGTCCACGGTGGTAGTGTTCCTCATGGTGGGCCTCTGGCAGGGGCCCGGGATGAGCAACATCGCCTACGGCCTGTGGAACGGCGGGCTTATGAGCCTTGCCATGATTTTTGCGCCCTGGTTCCTCAAGGTGAACCAGCGGCTGGACCTGGACGGGGAGAACCTGCCCTTCCGGGTGTTCCAGTCCCTGCGGACCTGCGGCCTGGTGGTGGTTGGCCGGTATTTTTCCCGGGCGGACAGCCTGATGCAGGCCCTGCGGATGCTCAAAAGGACGGTGTTCCACTTCGGCTGGGGGTCCCTGGGGGCGGAGACGTTCCTGTCCTTCGGCCTGACGGGGACTGACTGGCTGCGGCTGGGCCTGGCGGGGGGGACGCTGCTGGCGGTAGAGCTGCTGCTGGAAAAGGGCGTGCCCCTGCGGGAGCGGCTGGATCAGCGGCCCGCCTGGGTGCAGTTCGCGCTGCTCTTTGGCGCGGCGCTGCTGCTGACGGCCTTCGTGTATCTGAACACGGACTATACTGCCATCATGTACGTCTACGAAAATGTTTAGGAGGGCCTATGTCCGCGAAAAAATGGCTTATGATGCTGGCCGGGGCCGTGGCGCTGGCGCTGGCCCTCTGCGCCGGGGCCAATATTCTGATCGATCCCTTCGGCGTATTCGGCGACCCCCTTTTCGATTGGTACAGCTACAACGAAACCAACAACCCCCGGACGGCCAAGATCGCCTGGCTGGAGGAGAACCATGGGGCGTATGACTCCTATATCATCGGCTCTTCCTCCGCCGCCTCCCTGGAGGCAAGGACCATGGAAAAATACGTGGAGGGAAGCTGGTATAACCTTTTCGTCTACGGCAGCGATACCAGGGACTATCGGGACCTGGCGGCCTATGTGCTGGAACGCTGCGAGGTGAAACGCCTGGTGGTGAACCTGGGCATCAACGAGGCCAACGTCTACGACAGCCAGGAGGACACCCTCAACGACCGGATGCACTGTTTGGCCAGCGGGGAGAACCCGGCCCTGTTCTATCTCCGCTACGCCCTGGGGAACCCCCGGTACGCCATCGACAAGGCCGCCGCCCGGCTGGCGGATACGGAGCTGCCCCAGGTGTTCGACGTGTTCGACGTGCCCAGCGGGTGCTACGACAAGCGGCTGAGGAACGTGGAGAAGGTGGGGGACCCGGAGGTCTATGCCGCCGCCAACCCCGGCAGCTTCTATATGGAGCCGGACCCGGACGGGCTGCCTTACATTGAGGCGTGCGTCCAATCGGTGGCGGAAATCCGAGACATGTGCGAGGAGAGGGGGGTGGAGCTGATGGTGATCTGTTCCCCGGTCAGTGAGGCCCAGTGGTCCCTTTACACGGAGGAAACCCTCCGGTCCTACAAGACTGCCCTGGCCCGGGAGGTGGACTACTGGGATTTCAGCTGCACCCCTGTGACCTATGATACGCGGTACTTCTACGATGCCACCCACTTCCGCACCACTACCGGCGACATGGCGCTGGCGGAGATTTTCGGCGACGAAACGGTCTACCGGCCGGAGCGGTTCGGCATGTACGTGACGGAAGAAAACTGCCAGGAATGGCTGGACGAGCTCTTCGCTTATCCGCCCCGTCTGCCAGTGAGCGCCTACTCCGTGGAGACGCCCATCCTCATGTACCACCACTTCACCGAGGAGCCTGCCCAGGATACGGAGGTTTCCCCCGAAACCTTCGCGGCCCACATGGAGGCCCTCAGCCAGGCGGGTTACTGCGCCGTCAGCTTCCAGGAAATGGTGGATTACGTCTACCGCGGCGCGCCCCTGCCGGCCAACCCGGTGTGCATCACCATAGACGACGGGTATCTCAGCAATTATGAAATTGCTTTTCCCATTCTGCAGCAGTACGGCATGAAGGCCACGGTGTTCGCCATCGGTTCCTCCATCGGCCATACGGAGTACTACAAGGATACGGAGTTCCCCATCACCCCCCATTTCAGCTGGGACCAGGCCCGGGAAATGGCCGGCGTCATCGACCTGCAGTCCCACACCTACGACCTGCACCAGTGGGCCCCCTATGAGACGGGGGACCGGGTCCGGAGCTCCATCCTCCCACTGGAAGGGGAGGACGAGGAGGCATGGGCCGAAGCTGTCCGGGAGGACCTGGCCTATTATGACGATGTCAGGCGGCAGGAGCTGGGGGAGGGGTTCTGCGCCCTGGCCTATCCCGGCGGGTATTTCAGTCCGGCGGCGGAGGTCTTGGTCCACCAGTCGGGCATTCCGGTTACGGTTTCCATTGACGAGGACAGCCGGAACGTCCTGGTTCAGGGACTGCCCCAGAGCCTGTACGCCCTTTGCCGGCGGAATGTCACGGAGCGGACGACGGTGGAGGAGCTGCTCCGGATGGCGGACGGATAACCGTCCCGCCGCCCGATAAGGAAATCTTAAGAAATCCATCCAGACTTTTCCCTTGCATTTGACGCGTTTGATGTCCTATAATAAACACATGAAATTATGCCGGGTTATGACGGGAGGGATTTCCTTTGGGCCAGAATTTTCAGGAAATGACCAGGGACATTATCAGCCACCCGCTGTTTTTACAGCTGAAGGACTGCCCCCACCACGGCGGGGAGAACTCCCTGTATATCCACTCGATCGACACCGCTAAATGCGCCTACCGCCTGGCCAGGCGGTTCCATCTTCGGGTCTGTCTCTTTTTCTCTTTCGTCCCGCTCTGGCTTTTT
>VSNB01000115.1 GCA_009774055.1 Clostridiales bacterium | reverse complement strand
CCTTAGGATACTCCAGGTTGTGTCCCGTCTCCGGGTCAAACACGTGGGCCGCGCTGCCCCGGAAGGTGAAGTGCACCGGCATCCCTATGGGCATGCTCCCGCTCTCTTCCTCCTCTCCCAGGGGGACCACGATGACCACGTCCTGCCCGCAGGCGTTCACGTGGATATGCACCGCGCTGCCCATCATTTCCGATACGTCCACCACGGCGGATACCGCGTCCTCCCGCTCCGTCAGAGACAGGTGCTCCGGACGCAGGCCAAGCTTTATCGGCTGGCTGTCCACCTCCGCCGACAGAAGACGGGCGGACTTTTCCGGACTCAGCTCCACCCGAAGGCCCCCCAGCTCCACGAAGAACCGCTCGCCCTCCCGAATCAACTGGGCGTCGAAAATGTTCATCTGCGGCGTGCCGATGAAGCCCGCCACGAAGAGGTTGGAGGGGTGGTGGAACACCTCCTGGGGCGTACCCACCTGCTGGACGAAGCCCTCCTTCATGATAACAATCCGGTCGCCCAGGGTCATGGCCTCCGTCTGGTCGTGGGTGACGTAGATGAAGGTGGTATTCACCTTCTGGCGGAGCTTGAGAATCTCCGAACGCATCTGGTTGCGCAGCTTTGCGTCCAGGTTGGACAGGGGTTCGTCCATCAGGAACACCTGGGGCTCCCGGACGATGGCCCGGCCGATGGCGACGCGCTGGCGCTGGCCGCCGGAGAGGGCCTTGGGCTTGCGCTTGAGCAGCTCGGAGATATCCAGGATCTCCGCCGCCTCCCGGACCTTCTGGTCGATGATACGCTTGGGGAACTTCCGCAGCCGCAGGCCGTAGGCGATGTTGTCGTAGACCGTCATATGGGGGTACAGGGCGTAGTTCTGGAACACCATGGCGATGTCCCGGTCCTTGGGGGGCACGGTGTTGACCTTCCGGCCGCCGATGTAGATTTCCCCGTCGGTGATCTCCTCCAGGCCCGCCACCATCCGCAGGGTGGTGGACTTCCCGCAGCCGGAGGGTCCTACCAGCACGATGAATTCCTTGTCCGCGATCTCCAGGTCGAAGGCCTGCACCGCTACCACCGTGTTGTCATATACTTTTTTTACCTTACGAAGGCTCAGATCCGCCATCAGGCTTCCCCTCCTCCTCTTTTTTCTCAAACGCCTTTTCCAGACGTTCCTCCCGGCGTTTCTCCACCGCCTCGTCCACCTTCTCCGGAATCTTCACCTTGGCGAAGCGGTAGGCGCGGCGGATGTCCTTGATGATCAGCACCAGCGCCGTCAAAAGCGGGTATAGCGCCAGCAGCACCGCCATGGTCAGCAGCAGCGCGGCGTAGTCCTCTGTCAGACGGACGGCGTTCTCCCAGTAGGGATAGATCACGCCGTTGGTCCGCATGGAGCGCTGGCCGAAGGCCCCGATGACCTCCCACAGATGGGTCAGGCTGTAGCGGCTGGAATTCTCCACCAGGTCGCCGTTCCCCAGGGGGAAGTTGTCCGCCGTGATGTTCCTGGCAAAGCCGGTAATGGGGTTGGGCATGACGATTTCATAGCTGGTAATGGAGGCGGTTTCCACCAGGCGGTTCAAGGCGGAGAAGGACATGAATACGCCCCCGTCGCCGGTATACGCCTTGTTGGTGGCGAAATCCGTCTCCCGGGCGATGACGCCGGAAACAACAAAGGGCTCGCCGTTGATGGTCATGGTCATGCCTGCCAGGTCCGTGCCGCCGAAGAGCCGCCAGGCCATTTCCTCATCCAGCACCACCAGGTCGTCCATCAGGTCGTCGCTCTTGATGTACGCGCCGGCGCGGAGGCGCAGGGGGTGGAAGTAGAAGAAATCCCCTCCCACGCCGATGGCCTTGACGGAGGCGTTTCCGCCGTTGTCGGAGCCAACGGTGACCTGGGCCGTGCCGCTGTAGGCGTCGATGTACAGCCGCCCGCCCTCGGCGGCCTCCAGGGACTGCTCCACCAGCTGGGCCTCCAGGCTCTGGCGGAAAGAGCGGATGTCGTCCTCCGTCTTGCCGTCGTCTACCGGCAGATAGCAGGCCAGCTGGGCGAATCGGGTGTCCCCCTGCCCCCGGAACTGCTCGGCGGCGTTGAGGGTGCTCAAGGCATGGCTGACGGAGCCCAGCCCCGCCAGGCAGCCGATGGACCCGCCCACCAGCAGCACGTTCAGAACCAGAAAAAACCACTGCTTGAAGCCGAAGCCCTTGACGGCGGACAGCATCCGCCGGAAGATGTTGGGGCGGTTCATCATGGATTCTCCACCATCCTCACCTGACTGCCGGGATCAATGGGCTTGGAGGACGTGGTAATAACATAGTCGTTGGCGGACAGGCCGGAGACGGCGGCGCTGGTATCGTCCTCCGCCAGCACCTGGACGTCGGCCCGGGTAGCGGTGTAGCGGTTGCCGAGAGGCGTGCTCTTGGCGGTGACGACCAGGACGAATTTACCGTTGGCGTCCTCCCGGATGGCGCTCTTGGGGACGAGGGCGTCAAAGTTAGCGCTGCGCTGTCCCACGGAGAGGCTGATGTTGGTGCCCGCGTCAATGTCGCCGGAGACGCGGAATACCAGGAGCTTCTTCTGCCCGCCGCTGTTGGGGTCGGGGGCGATGGATTCCAGGGTGGCGGAAATGTCGCTGCCCCAGTAGTAGTTGGTAACCTCGGCGGCGTCGCCGACCTTCACCTGTTTGGCCTGCTCGTTGGTGACGGGGATCTTGATGATATAGCCCCGGTCCACCACGTCGATGACCGCCAGGGCCGTGCTGGGATCGGTCTTCTTGCCGGCGGAGACGCTGATGGAACTGATGACGCCGGAGACGGGGGAGTGGACCTCCGCGCCAACGGAGTCCTTCTGGTACTTCTCCACCAGCTCCTCCTGCTTCTCGATCTCCAGGCTCAGGGACTGCAGGGTCAGGTTGTTGAGCTTCTTGTCGATGTCGTCGCCGGTGAGCATGGTTTCCAGCTCGCGCTGCTTGGAGTCCATGGTTACCTTAGCCGCCTTGTAAGCAGTCTGCTTGGCCTGTAGGTCAGTCAGGTTACTTTCCAGAGTGGCGATATTGGCCTCCTGCTGCCGTTGGGAAGCTTCATAGGCGCGGATTTGATCCTTTACTTGGGTATTCGAGTTGGAAAGTCGGTCCAAGTCCTGTTGGACGATACGCAAATCCCGCTGGGCAGCGGACAACTCAGCATTGGCGTTGTCGATCTTGTTCTGGATGGTCCGCCGCTGCTCGTAGGTATTGCCAGAAGAGATGCTGCTGTCCTGCTGTAGACGCTGGAGAGCCTGGGATTTGGCCTCTACATCCAGTTGGTCAGCGAGGAGAGCATCATATGCCTCTTTCCATTTCTTTTGATTGTCCAAGGTGCTTTCCGCTACTACGGGTGCCGCAGATTGCTCTCCTTCAGAACCCGTTCCACCTCCATCTACTCCTGGTTTTATCGCTGATACCCCATTTTGAGTAAAATACGATTCAATATACATCTGCTCTGTCAAAGAAATTGTATGAGGATTGTCCGAACTTATATCCAACGGTCCAACCCCTTGTACTGCATTGTATAAGGATTGCATACTCGACTTATATGCCATCCAATCGCTCTTCCAAGTATATTGCGCTCTTTCCAGGGCTGCCTGCGCATCTTGAATTTTACGCTGGGTGCTCACATCCGCGCCGGTATCCAGCTTCTCCAAATCCGCCTGGAACCCATCGATTTCTGACTCCAGGGTTTTGATCCTGTTTTCCAGCGCAGTTTCATTTTCCTTAGCCTTGCTATATTCCTCATTCTCTCCGGCAAGGGCATTGAGCTCTTTCAAAGTAAGTTCGATCTGGCTCAGGTTTGTCTTGGCCGCCGCCAAGTCGCCCTTGGCGTAGGATACCTCCTCATCGGTGACGTAATTTTCATCCACTTCCTTCCGGGCTTTTTCCAGGTCCTCCCGGAGGGCTTTCACAGCCTGGTTGTCCGTGGCATACTCCTTGGAGAAATTGAGCATCTGCTCCTGATAGCTGATCCGGGCCTTCTCCAGGGCCTCCTGGGCGGCCGCCAGCTCGGCGCTCTCCACGTCGCTCAATACGAACAGAAGATCGCCCTCCTCCACCTTGTCGCCTACCTTGACGCCCACGGAGTGGATCTCCCTGGTCTGGTCCAGCATCACCTCGTAGCTCTCGTTGGCGGCCAGGGTGCCGCTGCCGCGGATTTTGGCGTTGATGGTACCGGAGGAAACCAGCTGGGTGGCGACCTCGGGCAGGGAGTAATTCATAATCGTCCCGGAAAAGAAGGTCAGCACCAGCAGTACCGCCAGGAAAACGATGGCAATGGTTTTGATGAGTTCCCTCTTTTTGGATTTTTCCTTCACTTCCATAGATATATCGTCCTTTCAAGTGGCGTTCGGGTAAACGGTTTAACCCTTCACCGAGCCCTGGTGGGCGATTCCTTCCACCAGATAGTCCTCGCCGTGGAGGAACAGCAGCAGGGAGGGCACCATATAAATGGTGGCGATGGCGAAGGCCAGCCCCACCTCGCTGGTATTGATGGTGGACAGGTACACGCTCAAGGGCTGCAGGTCCGCGTTGGGCAGCAGGATGATGGGCTGCTCCACCATGTTCCAGTAGTCGATGAATACCAGAATGGCGATGGAGTACAGCGCGCTGCGGCACTGGGGCAGGCAGATGTCCTTGAAAATCTGCCACTCGCTGGAGCCGTCCAGCTTGGCCGCTTCAATAAGGGACGCGGGAATGCGCCGCATGGACTTGGTCAGCAGGAACACGGAGAAGGGGGCGAAGGTCCCCGGCAGGATAATGGACCACCGGGTATTCAGAATCCCGATCCAGTCGCTGACCAGATAGTTGGGCACCAGGGTGACCTGGGTGGGCATCAGCATCAATATCACGTAGAAGAAGAACAGGAAAGACCGCAGCTTTCCCCGCCAGCGGGTGAAGCCGTAGGCCGTCACCGAGGCGATCACCAGCTGGAGGAGTACGATGGGCACCACCAGAATCACCGAGTTCCAGAATTTCAGCAGATAGTCCGGGCTGCGGATCAGCACGGAGATATACTGGTTGAAGGTGACCTTGTCGGGGATAAACTTCAGGTTGACGCTCTCGGCGATGTACGCCTTGCCGTCGCTGCCGGAGACATTGGCGAACACCTTGCCGTAGTTGGAGCTGATCTCCGACTGGGTCATGAAGGAGTTGGAAATGGTCAGCACCGTGGGCATCAGGAACCACAGGGCGAAGAACGCCGCCAGGACCGTCAGGGTGAAGCGGCCGAAATAGCGTTTCTTTTTCATCCCTCAACGTCCTTTCCGAAGATGTCTTCCACCTTGAACAGCAGCGCGATCAGCGCCACCATCACCAGCGCCATAAGCACCGCCGCCGAGGACATCTTCTGATAGTCCAGGTTATTGAAGGTGTTGTTCATGAAGTGCTGCATCATGTACAGCCCGTCGTAGGGGTAGTCCCCCGTCAGCAGGTAGATTTCCCGGAACACCTTGAAGGAGTTAATGATGGAGAGGATGGCCACGAACAGCACCGTGGGGGAGAGGTAGCGGAGCTTGATGTTGAAGAACTTGTGGGCGGCGGACGCCCCCTCCACATCCGCCACCTCCAGAAGGTCCTTGGGGATGTTGTTCAGGGCCGCCATGAAAAGGATCATGTTGTACCCCAGATTCTTCCACAGAAACAGCACCACGATGACCAGAAGGCAGTAGGGGCTGTTGATCCAGTCCACCGCCGTCACCCCGAAATTGTCCAGGATCACGTTCAGCGTCCCTCGGTAGTGGAACACCACCTGCCAGATGAGCACCACCGACGCCACCGGCACCATCATGGGGCTGAGGAAGAAGGTGCGCAGCAGGCTCTTGCAGGGAATGCGGCACTCCAGCATCAGCGCCAGCGCCAGGCTCAGCACCACAGCCAAAGGTACCGCTATGGAAGAAAACATAGCGGTATTTTTGGCGGCGGTGCGGAAGGAGGGGTTGTTCAGGACGGTGAGAAAGTTGTCCAGAAACACAAACTCCGGATTCATGGGCGAGCGGATGACGGAGTAGTACACCACCACCAGAAACGGCAGGATGAAGAACATCGCCACGCCCGCCACGCTGGGGGTCAGGAAGGCGACGGAGTGCAGGACGTCCCGGACCTTGTCATTGCCCTTGTCCCACGCCTTCCGCGCCTTCCCGGCCTTTTTCTCCCGGGGCGCCTTGTTTTTTACTTTTTTTTCTTTAACGGCTTTCATTGACATAAATCGTCACTTTGTTCTGGATGAGGGCGGCGGCGTCGTCCAGGGAGCGGTCCCCGGCGAAATAGCTGCCTGCCACTTCTTTGACTATATCATAAATGCTGTTGTCAGAGCTGGCGAGCGTGTCGATGGCGTTATACAGATCCATGACCTGGTTGTACTCCTCCTGGGAAGTGGCCTGGATGTTGACCATCAGGTCGCCCATGCCGTAGCCCGTGGAGGATTCCTGGATGGGATCGCCGTTGAGGTCCAGGATGGGATTGCCCTCGCCGTCGGTCATGTACTCTACCTTCATGGCCTCCGCCGCGTTCTTCTCAAACTGCTCCTTGTTGGCGGCAAAGCCCCAGTGGTTCCAGCCCCACTGCTCGTCCTCGCTCGCCGGCTCCCAGGGCAGCAGCAGCTCCCGCATGAACTGCCAGGCCCCCTCCTTGTCCTTGCAGGAGCTGGACATGGCCAGGCCGCTGTTGATCTCGAACGCGCTGCCGCACCGGCCGTCCTCGCGGGGATAGCCGATATAGGTGAGGTATTGTCCGGGCTTTACCCGGTTCTGGGCGTCGCTGTAGCCCCAGTCGGTCTTGACGGGCACGTCGGAAACTGTGGGCGGATAGGAGCTGTAATCCAGATAAAAGGTGTTCAGCGCCTCCGCGCCGCCGAAGATGGCCTGGTTGAGCTGGATATTTTCGAAGCCGCTCAGCGTCTCCCGGCTCAGCATCTGCCGGCCTTCGGAGATCCGGCTGTTCTCGTCGTCGTACTCGCCGTCCACGGGGGTGTACTCCATGGGGAAGCTGTTGCAGAACTCCAGGACGGACTTGAAGGAGTCGCTGTCAAAGCCGCACTCTCCCGTCTGCCAGTTTACGTAGCTGTCCAGGTTCATGCGCAGCAGCGTATTCAGCATGCTCTCCTTGGTGTCCCACTCGCCGAAGATGGCGCAGCCCTCGGGCATGGAGGCCAGGGCCTCCTTCAGCTCGGCCATCGTCCAGGTGGTCCGGTCCCCCAGCTGCTTCCGGGAACCGATGACGGTGCTGATGGCAAAGGTGTCAAAGACCTGGTAGAGCTTCCCGTCCTGCTCCGCCGCCTGGAACACCCGCTCCATGATGCCCTCACGTCCGCCGATCTCCGTGTCGTTCTCGATGTAGGGCCACAGATCCTCCAGGATGCCCTTGGCGCCGTACTGGCGGATGGGCAGGCTGTTGACGCTGATGATGTCGGGTACCTTGCCGGCCAGAATCTCCGTATTCAGCTTGGTGATACCGGCGGTATAATCATCTTCCGTAGAGTACTCGGAGTAATCCGTTATCTGGATACGGTGGGTACTGCTGTTCCGGTTGAATTCCAGAATCCGGCTGCGCTCGTCGGAGCCTATGCCCATAGTGGCGTAGGTCAGGGTGGTCTTTTCCGGCAGCTCGGAGCGGTCCGTCTCCGTCAGGATGGCCAGGGTGATGTCGTCGTTCCCGCCGTACCAGGATTCGGTCATAACCACGACCCGGCCGTCGGACAGGAAGGAGAAAAAGGAAATGTTGTCGGCGTTGATGTCCGACTCCAGCCAGCTGAGGAGCCGCTGTTCATTGGGCTTGCCCTCCTCCGCCTCGGCCCGGTAGCCGTACAGGGCGTCGCCGTTCATGTAGTAGAAGAGGTAGTCTCCGCCGCCGGAATAGAGGTTATAGGAGGCGTTGAAGGGCAGGTCGTAGCTCTTCTCCGCCCAGCCCTTGGCGGTTTTGTCGATGGTGCGCAGCTGGGCGGTGGTGGACTGGTTGGCGGCGTCGGTGACGTATACCGTGGCGCCGATGCTTCCGTCCGACAGCTCCACCAGGGAGCCGCCCCGCATATTGCTGTCCTCCACGGTGAAGCGTACGTTCATGGAGGAGTCCAGCACCACGATTTTCTGACTGTCGGTGATGAAGATATCTCCGTCCTTGTCCACCAGGAGGCCGTTCTGATACCGGCCTTCCACGCCGGCCTTCTCCTGCAGGTCGCTGGTGTCGATGCGGGTAATCTCCGTGCCGGTGGAGTCCAGCTGGACCTGATACTCCTTGCGGACAGTGTCGGTGGTGTAGTTGTACTTGCTGTCCGTCTCCTCGTCAAAGTCCTTGGGCAGATCGAATACATAGCTGTATGTACTCTCCTCCAGCCACAGCGACCCGTCGATGCCGGTGCGCAGGCTGTTGAAGTTCCGGTGGACCTCGGTGCCGTCCTCCTCCGTGCTGCCGCTCTGGAAGCTCTTCATCTCCGTCGGTTCGCCGCCGTCCAGAGGGAAGCGGATGAGGAGGGTTCGGGAGTCTCCTTCTTCGCCGGCCTCGTAGTCGGGATAGACGTAGGCCAGCAGGTAGACGTTGGTGCCGTCGGTGCAGCCGCCGCTCAGGTTATAGTTCTTTCCCAGAATGTCCAGGTCAAGACTCAGAAACTCGGGCACATACACCGTAGCGGACAGCTGCCGGGTATCGTCCTCCGCATTCTTGCTGCCGCAGGCCGCCAGGCTCAGGAGCATACACAGCGCCAGCAGCAGCGTCAGGACCCTTTTTTTGCATTTCATCATCAGATAAATTCCTCCTTATGCAAGATCACTGTCCCTAATCTACCAGCGCCGTGCATCATTTTTGCATCCTACTTTTATCACAGTTGTTTTATTTTTCCGCCCCGCCCCGTTTCCGCCGGAGCGAACGGGCGTTACCGGCTCTCGTTGACGTACAGCGACACCTTGCTCTGGATCAGGCTGGCCGTGTCGTCCAGAGGCTTGTCGCCGGCGAAGTACTGGCTGGCCACCTCCTTGACCGCGTCGAAGATTTTCTCGTCATAGGCGTACATGGAGTCCACCGCGTTGTACAGCTCCATCACCTTATCCACGTCCTCCTGGGTGGCGGCGCGGGAGGGGACCTGCAGGTCGTTGGTGACCCAGATGTCCCCCATGTATACGGGGATCTTATTGCCGTCCTCGTCCAGGACGGGCTTGCCGTTTTCGTCCGTCTCGTACTCGATCTCCATGGACTGCTGGACCACCTTGTCAAAGTCGGCCTTGTTGATGGGGAAGTTCCCGTAGTACCGCCCGTTCTCCACCTGGGGCAGGAGCGTCTGCCGGATGAAGGACCAGGCGCCCTCCTTGTCCGCGCAGCTGGAGGTCATAGCCAGGCCCCGGTAGAAGCTGAAGTAGCTGCCCGCGCTGCCGTTCTCCCTGGGGAAGCCCACGAAGGTGAATTCGTTATTGAACACCGCCGCCGGAGACTGCACCGACCATGTGAAGTCGCTCACATTCATCGTGGACAGCAGCTGTCGGCCGTTCATGATGCGGGAGTTGGCATCCTCGTAGTCCTCCCCCTGCTTTTCCCAGTCCCACTCGACGGGGAAGCTGCGGCAGAACTCCAGCATGGCCTTGAAATCTTCGCTGTCAAAGGAGCACTTGCCGGTGGTCCAGTCCACAAACTGGTCCATGTTCAGGCTCATCAGCAGCCGGAGCATGCTCTCCTGGGTGTCGTCCTGGCCCATGATCGAGCAGCCCTCGGGCATCTTCTCC
>VSNB01000114.1 GCA_009774055.1 Clostridiales bacterium | reverse complement strand
CTTCCCCGTGCGGTGTCCCCCGCCTCCCAGCAGCAGAAGCCCCTCCCCGTTACGGAAGGACAGTCCCGTCTTGGCCTCATCCACGTACATGCCGTCCACGTCCGGCCCGTTTTCCAGGGCCAGCGCATAGGAGCGGTGCTGATAGAGCTTGAGAAAATACCCGCCGTGGTTGGTGACAAAGGGGAAATGGGTGGCTGCGATAATCTCCTCCGCCCGGATGGTCCCCCGGTCCGTCCGCACCAGCCCCGGCGCCCACTCCAGCGCCCGGGTGCGCTCATAAACCGTCAGGTCCCGGACCAGGGCGGCGAGAAATTTCAGCGGATGAAACTGCCCCTGCCCGGGAAAACAGACCGCCCCCGCCGTGGGAAAGGGCAGCGGCAGATCCGATGCAAACCGGGCGGGGACGCCGATTTTTTCCAGGGCTTCCAGCTCCCCGTCCAGCGCCGCCCGCCCGGCTGTGGAGTAGACGAAGTTGTCCTTCTCCTGGAAGCCGCAGTCGATCTCCCGGCACAGCGTCCGGTACCGCGCCAGCGCCGCCTCCTGCGCCTGCCAGTACAGCCGCGCCCGCTCCGGGCCGAATTCCTTCAGAAGCCGGCGGTAGATGAGTCCGTGCTGGGAGGTGATCTTCGCCGTGGTGCGTCCGGTGGTCCCCCCGCAGAGGCGGTCCGCCTCCACCAGCAGGCAGTCCGTTCCCGCCTGCCGGAGCATCCAGGCGCACAAAATGCCCGTGATCCCGCCGCCGATGACCAGCACGTCCGTTTTTCGGTTGCCCTCCAGGGGCGGGAACTGCGGCAGCGCCGCCGTTTTGGTCCAGACGGATTCCATATTGCGCATCTCCCCTTCCTTCCCGGGTAGTATGCGCCGTCCGCTCCTGATTATTTCAGTATGCCAGAAACAGATCCATCCGCACCCGGCCCGGCTCCACCGTCACGGCGGACCGGTCCACCATCTGGCCCACCAGGGACAGCTCGCTCTCCTCGCTGTACTGGTCCTCCCCGGGAAGCTCTCCGTAGGTTTCCACCAGGGCTGGGTCCCGGACCAGGGGCTGGAGCAGCTTCGCCATGTGCTCCATACTCCGCTGGTGCTCTGGGGTGAAGTCCCCTTCCAGGTGCAGGCGCAGGCCGTCGTCCTCCCGGACGAGGCGCAGGTCGATCTCCCGGCCTCCCGCCAGCAGCAGGGCGTGGCTGAGCTCGCTGATGACGTGGTTCATCCTCCGGCGGGCCCGGTACATGCGTCTTTTCATGTCAGTAATCCTCCTCCGGCTCCGGCGACATGGACTTGATGGTGGGCACCAGGAGGATGCACACCAGTCCGGCGGCGAAGCCGTTATTGTATAGATTCATCCCCCCGTGGAGGATACTGGTATTCTGTACGATGGTCATATGGAGAAATCCCGCCGCCATGCCCCAGCCCCACCCAAATTGTCCCGCAATGGGAGCCAGGCAGGTGCACAGCAGGGTGGCCAGCAGCACGCCCGGAGACGTGATGGGCACCGCTACCAGCAGCAGCGCCGCCAGCGCCGCCCCGGCCATGACGGGCAGCACATTCCTGGGGTGCTTGCCGAAGGCTCCGAAGCCGGTCATAGCCAGGATACAGCACACCAGGGGGCCGTTGAGCCGCACCCCCAAAGGGTAAAGCGCCAGCAGGTAGGCGAAGCCCACGCTTCCCACCAGCGCCATGTTCACCAGGGTGGGCCCCGGCCCGTCCAGCACGACGAAATCCGCCACCGCGCGGCCAGAGTGGTGCAGGATATGCTTATAGCCCTGCCAGCTCCGGCAGCCCATGGCGATCCCGGTTCCCAGAAGCCCCAGAAGGAGCATGGACACCAGCGCGCACAGCAGGCCGTGGCCCTCCTTGCTCCATCCGGACCCGGCGGCGAACTCCACGCCGAAGCCCTTGAGCACGCTGGCGATTCCCAGCCCCAGGATGCCGGCAGCGAAGCCCACGTTATAGAGGTTGTAGCCCTGGTGAATCCTGGTGGTAAACCGGGCGATGGCCGGCAGCAGGAACCCGATCACCAGCCCGCAGGCCGCCATGGCGGCCCACCGGAAGCCGGGACGCGTCCGGACCAGCAGGAAGCTGACCATAGGGGCCAGGCAGGTGCCGTAGAGGGTCAGATAGACATATCGGGCGAAGCTCTCCCGCCTGTACAGGGAGTAAAGAAAGCCGCCGGCTACAATGGGGGCGATGTTGAGCAGATTCTTCCCCAGCAGGGAGAAGCCACCCATAAGAAACAGACAGGCGAAGGCCGCCCCGGTAAAGGGCAGTTTCATCCTCTGGATCAGGAGATCGCTCAGCAGCACCACCAGGGCCGCATTCAGCAGCGCGGCGCCCACGCCGCCGGCAGCCATGGGGTCGGTGATCAGTCCGGTTTCGTTGATCTGGATCTGCCAGAAGCCCCTGAGCAGGGACATGTCCGGTTGGGCGATCACGGCGAAGACCGCGAACAGCCCCGCCATCGCCAGCGGAATCCTATGCAGCCGCTGTCCCAGATCCCCGCTTCTTCTGTCGGTTGTCTCCATTGTCATAAGCGTCCTCCTTGCCCGCGCGCCCCGCCTCTTCCACTCTATTGTACGGTACGGGCCGCCGGCTGTCAAGTGCCGGGAGCCTTCCCGCCGCAGAGATCGCCCACCCCCTTGCGAAGGGCGGCGGCTTGTGATACAATAACAAAAACGATGCCCGGAGCGCTGCCGGCCGCCAGAGCCGGACCCCGGGGCGGAGAGGATGGGGAGAGAGCGTATGCGCGTCTATGAATCAGCGGAGGATTATCTGGAGGCAATTCTGGTCATCGGCCAGCGGCGGGGCGTGGTCCGCTCCATTGACATCGCCAACGAGCTGGGGTTTTCCAAACCCAGCGTCAGTGTTGCCATGAAGAAGCTGCGGGAGAGCGGGCGCATTGAAATGGACCCGGACGGCTTTATCCGTCTGCTGCCCGCCGGGCGGGAGATTGCCGAGCACATCTACGAGCGGCACCGGACGCTGACGGATTTTTTCGTCTATCTGGGGGTCGACGAGGAAACCGCCTCCGCCGACGCCTGCAGGGTGGAGCACGATCTCAGCGCCGAGACTTTTGCGCGGATCAAGGAGCACGTGCGCAGGACCATGGCGGCGGACCCGGCAGAAAAATAAAGCTTTCCGTCGTTTCCCCCTCTGGCGGGGAAACGACGGAATTGTCCTGTTTCAGCGCAAAGCGAAGGGCTCTCCTTTCCCGGAGAGCCCTTCGCTTCTGAATCCGTGCGCCGTATCAGATCGCGGTTACGTTCACCGCGCGCAGCTTGCTGCTGTTCTTGGGATCCGGCTCCACCTCGTAGGTGACCTTCTGCCCCTCGGTCAAGGTACGGTAGCCGGTCCCCTGGATGGCGGAGAAATGGACGAATACGTCGCCGCTTCCGTCGTCATTGGAGATAAAGCCATACCCCTTTTCCGCGTTGAACCATTTTACAGTGCCGTTGTTCATAGTGATCTGCCTCCTAAGAATTGAAGTAAATGCAAAGAAGCCTACTGCGGCAAAGCCAAAGACGGACGGGTTTCGCCTGGCGGTGACTAATTTGTACATTTTTGAACACACCGTTAGCATACCATTCGTTGGAGAAAATGTCAAGTAACATTTTTCCGAAGAGGGCTTTTTACAGAGATCAGCAGTCCCAAAGTTGACAGGCGGAGGCATCTCAGCGCCGGAGCGCTGACCGAAGTCGCCGGATTTCCTCCCCATGCCCCGCGTCGTCGGTGGGCGTTTCCAGTAGAAAGGGCAGTCCCGCCAGGGCCGGATGGGCAATGACCCGAAGGATGGCCTCCTCTCCGATGGTCCCCTGTCCGATCAGGGCGTGGCGGTCCTTATGGGAGCCCAGAGGGTTCAGGCTGTCGTTGATGTGCACCGCCTTGAGGCGGCCCAGGCCGATGATCCGGTCGAATTCCTCCAGTACGCCGTCCAGGTCGCCGGCGATGTCGTAGCCCCCGTCGGAAACGTGGCAGGTGTCCAGACAGACCCCCAGCCGGTCCCCGCAGGCGGCCAGGTCCAGAATCCTCCGCAGCTCCTCAAACCGGCCCCCGATCTCGCTGCCCTTGCCAGCCATGGTTTCCAGGAGGACCGTGGTCCGCCGCTCCGGAGTGACCACCCGGTCCAGCATGGCCGCGATCTGGCGGCAGCCGGTTTCCACACCCTGGCCCACGTGGCTGCCGGGATGGAAGTTGTAGTAGCTGCCTGGCAGCTGGTCCACGAGCTCCAGGTCCTCCGCCATCATCCGCGCCGCCAGCTCCCGGATGCCCTCGTCCTTGGAGCAGGGGTTCATGATGTAGGGGGCATGGGCTACAATGGGGCCGAAGCCGTGCTCGGTCATCAATTCCCGCAGCTTCGCCAGGTCGGCAGGGTCCGCGGCCTTGGCTCGGGCGCCCCGGGGGTTGCGGACAAAGCACTGGAAGGTGTTGGCGTCCATGGACAGAGCTTCCAGGCCCATCTTGTAAAATCCCCGGGAGGAGGACAGGTGTGCGCCTAAATACGTCATAACAGCTTCTCCTTTACATATTCCAGCAGCATTCCCCGGTCGTTGGGGAGCTTGTCGTCCATCACCTGTTCCAGCAGCTCCCGGAGGGCCGCTCCCACCGCCGGACCCCGGAGGCCCAGAGCCGTCAGGTCGCCGCCCCGCACCGCCAGCTGTCCCAGGGAGAAGCAGTCCCCGCTCTGCAAAACCAGCTCCAGCAGGTCCTCCCACTGGTCGATGAGCTTTTGGCGGTCCCGGTAGGGCTCCGCCTGGGCCAGGTTGTCCGCACGCTTCACCTCCAGCAGCAGCCGCAGAGTCTCCTCCCCGTACCGGGCCAGGTTCCGGCGGACGGCCTTTTCGCTGAGGGCCAGGGGCGCGTCGTGACGCTCCACCAGGGTCAGGATGGTCTGCCGGCTCCGGTTGTCAAAGCGCAGGCGGTCCATGATGGCCTCCGCCAGGGGGACGCTCCGCCGCCAGTGACCGTAAAAATGCCCCCGGCCCGCCCCATCCAGAGAGAAGGTTTCCGGCTTGCCCAGGTCATGGAACAGCAGGGCGAAGCGCAGAACCGGCAGGGGCCGCGCCGCCGCCGCCGCGCGGGCGGTGTGCGTCCAGACATCGTAGCAGTGGTAGACGCTGTGCTGGTCGAAGCCCACGCAGGGCAGAATTTCCGGCAGGACAATCCCCAGCACGTCGGGGTATTCCAGCAGGACCTCCAGAACATGTTCCCCACAGAGGATGCCGGTCAGCTCCGTCAGGACGCGCTCCGGGGCTATGTGCTCCAGCAGCGGCGCGCACCGGCGGATGGCCTTGGCGGTGCCAGGCTCGATGGAAAACCCCAGCCGGGAGGCAAAGCGGAGCCCCCGGAGAATCCGCAGGGCATCCTCCTGGAACCGCTTTTCTGGGTCCCCCACCGCCCGCAGCACATGGGAGGCCAGATCCGCCCGTCCGCCGAAGGGGTCGGACAGCTCCCCACGGAGGTTGACGGCGATGGCGTTGACGGTGAAATCCCGGCGGGCCAGGTCCTCCGCCAGGGAACGGGTAAACGCCACGCGCTCCGGATGGCGGTGGTCCAGGTAATCGCCGTCCCGGCGGAAGGTGGTGACCTCCACGCCCTGCCCGCCGCCCGGAGCGACGGTGACGGTGCCGTGCTTGAGCCCGGTGGGCAGGGCGTGGGGGGCGAAGAGGGACAGTACGGCCTCCGGCTCCGCGCCGGAGGTCACATCCCAGTCCCCGGGCTCCTGTCCCAGCAGGGCGTCCCGCACCGCGCCGCCCACGCACCACGCCTCATGGCCCGCGCCCTCCAGGCGGCGCAGGATATCCCGCACATATTCCGGTATCTCCACCGGCCTCACCCCTTTTTTCGGAATTTTTTCATTCCCGGTTATTCTTCGCGAAAAACAGGCATAGTATCAATAGAAATATAGTTGCACGGCAGTCTCTTTTATAGTATAATACATTTCTGCAAAAAAGGCAAATACCGGCAGGCCTCTGCCGTTCGGGAAGGGACCTTACTCCATGACCCATATTGATACCAATATTCAGCGTTATATCGCCCCCGGACGCCGGGTCCACCTGGCGGGTATCGGCGGCGTGTCCATGAGCCCCCTGGCGGAGGTGCTTCACGGCATGGGCCTCGCCGTCCAGGGCAGCGACCAGTCCGGCAGCGCCGCGGTGGACCATCTGCGCTCCCTGGGCATCTCCATCCATGTGGGCCACGAGGCCAGCGACATCGAAGGGGCGGAGTTCGTGGTCCGTACTGCCGCCATCCACGATGATAACCCGGAGATCGCCGCCGCCCGGGCCGGGGGCATCCCCGTTTTCGAGCGGGCGGAGGCCTGGGGAGCCATCATGCGGCAGTATGAGAACGCCGTCTGCATCGCCGGCACCCACGGCAAGACCACCACCACCTCCATGACCACCCACATCTTCATGGCCGCCCAGGCGGACCCCACGGTGATGATCGGCGGCACCCTGCCTATGCTCCACAGCGGCTACCGGGTAGGGAAGGGGGATACCATTATACTGGAATCCTGCGAATACTGCAACAGCTTCCTGCACTTCTTCCCCACCGTAGCGGTGGTGCTGAACGTAGAGGCGGACCACCTGGACTTCTTCAAAGGCCTGGAGGACATTAAGAATTCCTTCCGCCGCTTCGCCCAGCTGACGCCGCCGGACGGCCATATCGTAGCCAACGCCGACGACCCCAACGCCATGGACGCGCTGAAGGGACTGCCCCTGTTCACCTTCGGCTGCCGTCAGGGGGCGGACTGCCAGGCCCAAAACCTCACCTGGAACCACGGCCGGCCCGACTTCGACGTGGTGGCGGACGGGCAGGTCTACGCCCACCTCTCCCTCCACGTAGCCGGACTGCACAACGTCTATAACGCCTTGGCGGCGGCGGCGGCGGCCTATGTGCTGGGCATCCCCGGCCAGGCGGTAAAGGACGGGCTGGAAGCTTTTTCCGGCGCGGGGCGGCGGTTTGAGTACAAGGGCGAGTATCACGGCGCCCGGGTCTATGACGACTACGCCCACCACCCCAGCGAACTCCATGCTTTACTGGAAATGGCGAAAAGCCTGGACTATCGCCGGGTGGTCTGCGTCTTTCAGCCCCACACCTATACCCGGACCAAGGCCCTCTTCGACGATTTCGTCCGGGAGCTGAAGGCCGCCGACCTGGTGGTGCTGACAGACATCTACGCCGCACGGGAGAAGAATACCGTCGGAATCTCCTCCCAGGATCTGGCGGAGCGGATTCCCGGCGCGCTGTACCGGCCCTCTCTGCCCTCGGCGGCGGAGGCCCTGCGGGAGCTGGCCCGGGAGGGGGATCTGATTCTCACGGTAGGCGCGGGAAATGTTTTCGCCGTGGGGGAAATGCTGGTGGAAACCGGAGCCCCCGCCTGTGAGTGACCTCTGCGGCAAGCCAAGGCACCCCTATTTTTCCGCTTTTTCTGAACGGGCTTCCGCTTTTGCCAATTCCCTGTGGAGGCGCAGCGCCATGCAGGCGGCTATGACCGCCGAAACAGCGTCCGCAATGGGCTGCGCATACAGGATTCCCTTCATTCCCCAAATTCCGGGGAGGACGAGGATCGCAGGGATAAAACAGATTCCCTGCCTGCAAGCGCCAAGCAGAAAGCCTGCCGTTCCTTTGCCGAGGGCAAGAAGCAGCGAGGAATACACGGTGTAAAAGCCGAACAGGATAAAAGAGCATCCATTGGCTGCAAGGGATTTTTCCCCAACAGCAATTATTTCCGCATTTCCGTTTGCAAACTGCGCGATAATCTGCGTTGGAAAGAGGACCGCAAGCAGTCCGACCGCCGCGCAGAAAACGGTCGACCACAAAACGGAAAACCTGACCGCCTTGCGCAGACGGTCATATTTTTGGGCCCCATAGCTGAATCCAGCAACCGGCTGAAGGCCTTTCAGAAATCCAAAGACTACCAGGGTTCCCATGGCAGTCACTCTGGCGGCAGCCCCCATTCCGGCGATCACTGCATCGCCATACCCATTCGCCGCCCTGTTGATCATGGCAATGGACAGGCCGGTAAGAAGCTGGAATACCAGCGTCGGAACACCGATTTTCAAGATTTCCGCATAAATTTGTCTGGCAGGCTTAAAATCCTTGAAGCTGAATGTAAAGGCGCTTTTTTTGCGTATGATATACGTCAGATATACCAGGGTGGAGATAAATTGAGACATCGCCGTAGCGGCCGCCGCGCCCGTTACGCCCAGATCCAGCGCATAAATAAACACCGGATCTAACCCGATGTTCAGAACAGTGCCCAGCAGTAAAGCGCACATCGTCGTTTTGGCCGCGCCCTCGCTTGCGGCAATGTTGTTCATTGTCACATTGAATACATTGAAAATGCACGAGATCACATAAATCCTCGCATACGCTAATGCGTAGGGCATGATCGTTTCTGTTGCACCCAGCAGGGTTAAAATCGGCCGGAGAAAAACGGCGGTCAGGGTAATCATAACCGCTCCCACGATAAGCCCGCTGTACAATGCGGTACTGGCCGCTCTGTTGGCGGCTTCCCTGTCGCCGTGTCCCAATAGCCTCGAAAGGCAGGAGGCCGCCCCGCTGCCAAACATCAGACCCAATCCGACAATCACCTGCCCCAGCGGAAATACAATTGAAATCGCGCCCATAGGGCCCTCTCCCAAGCCTCCCACAAAGTAAGCGTCTGCCAGATTATAGAGGGCGTTTATCGTCATCCCGATCATTATGGGGACGCCGAGAGCCATAAGGGCTTTTGAAACAGGCGCATTCCCCAGAAGCTCCATTTTGCTGCTGTGTTCGCTCATGCGAATACTCCTTTCTGTTGACAACCCGCAGTGGTTATAGTAATATAAATTATAGTATGCAGCTGCGTTTGAGATATTACTATAATTTATAGCGGTTGTCAAGACCACTTTGCAGATTTTCTTTGCTTTCCCGGCAGGGGCTACATCATCAACGCAGCGGAAAAAGCGAATACAATAGTCCGGAGATCGTTTACACACAAAAATACGGAAAGGAGGGACGGCATGGCGGCGATTGATCTGATCGTACTGGGAATGCTGAAAAAAGAGCCTATGGGGGCCTATGATATTCAAAAGCTGGTAGAATATCGGAACATATCCAAATGGGTTAAAATCAGCACCCCGTCCATTTATAAAAAGGCGGTCCAATTAGAAGAAAAGGGATTCATCAAGGCGGATATCGTCAAGGAGGGAAAGATGCCGGAAAAAGCGGTCTACTCTCTGACAAACGCAGGGGAGAAGGAATTTGAACGACTTATGCTTGCGATTGCGGCGAACCCGATCCATATCTTTTTGGATTTCAACGCTGTAATCGTAAATTTGGACAGCCTGACGCCAGATGGGCAAAAGGCATGTATGGAAAGCATCGAAAACAGCGCGGCCGCATTGAGAGCCTATCTGGAAGAAAACCTCCGAGAAAAGGAAAACATACCCGAAATCCCGGAAACAGGTATGGCGGTTTTGCGGCAGCAGCTCGCCCTTGCGGAGGCTATTGAAAACTGGGTCGCTTCCTTCAAGAAAACTTTCTGCGGCTGATCAGCGCAGCGAAGGAAAGAGTGGAGCAGAGAGCCCCTGGGACCATCGGTCCCGGGGGCTCCCAGACTGTCAAAAAAGCCCTCCGCAGGAGTTCACGCCGAAGGCGGGAATAAAATTGAATCACTTTTTCGGCGGCGTGTACGTCGAAAAAGTACTTTGCGGGCCGAACTCGGCCCGGTCCCCTTTCTCAAAAAAGATGCGAAGCATCTTTTTT
>VSNB01000113.1 GCA_009774055.1 Clostridiales bacterium | reverse complement strand
TAATTTGTCAAAAATCCCCCCAATACTGTCGGCCGTCCCGGGCCGCAGAAAGCGGCCGTCCACGGCGTATCATTATTTCACCGGTCCGCCTCCGGCTCAAATTCAAGGGCGGGGTCGTTGGTAATGGTCAGCTTCCGCACCCGGCCCAGGCTGTCCAGCTCCGCCAGGCACAGGAAGGCGAAGCCCTCCCCATTGCCCAGAAGCAGGCACCGCCTGCCCCGGACGCCTTCGCCGGTGAGCCGGCCCGTGGAGCAGCGGTTCAGTCCCGCCGCCGCCAGGTCCTCCCGGACCATCATCAGCAGGGCCAGGGCGTTTTCCTGCCCCTCCTGCCGGTTTTCCAGAAAGGTGCACGCGCAGTCGCTCCGCAGCAGGGGCCGCAGCCGCGCCCCTCCGCCCTCCCGGAAGAAGGCGGACAGCGCGGTCCAGTCCCGGTCCTCGTCAAAGACGATGCCGCCGGCGTACTCCCCCGCCGCGCAGTTTCCGGACAGCTCACACAGGGCGGATACCACAGAGCCCGGCTTCACCAGATCCCGCTGCCCCTCCGCCACCAATTCCATGGGATGGCACAGCTCCACGTCCCCCAGGGGGGTGGAGACGGTGACACTGACGAATCTGGTCAGGGGCTCCAGCCCCAGGTAGCTCTCCCCCACCTTGGCGTCCTTCACCACGCCCTGGAGCAGGGAGGCGTTCTGCTGGGCCTCCACCACGCCGCCGCTCTCCCCCTCGTCGTAGGAGATCCGCAGCGGAAAGCCCGCCATGCCCAGGCGCAGCTCGTCCCCCTCCCGGAGGTCCGGCAGCACGTCCGCGCAGAGTAGGTCCACCGCCGCCAGGTCGTCCCGCCCCGCCAGGCCCACCAGGACCCGGCGGCTGAGGGGGCCGGCGTCCTCCGGCGTGATATCCTTCACCACCCGGCAGATCCACTGGCAGTCCGTGTCGGCGTGGGTATCCATGCCCAGCAGCTCCTCCTCGCCGGTTTCCGGGTCCAGGCGGGTGCGGATGACCGCCGCTGCATCGCCCATGCGGTAATAGTAGTAATCCCCGCCATAGCCGGGAATCCGCCGCCCCTCGGCCATCGCCAGCCCGGCCAGGCGGAAGGCGTCCTCCGGCTTGGCGGCAAGCTCCGTCAGGCCGAAGCTGTCCAGTCGCATCGCCATGGCCCTACACCTCGCAGTCCACAGCCACCCGGTCGGTGCGGATGGCCTTGCACAGGGCGGATACCTTCACGTGCCGGGGGTCGGTCTTGTATGCCTCCAGGTCCGCCAGGGAATCGAAGACGGAAATCAGCGCCGCGTCATAGTTGCCGGGGACGCAGTTGACGCACACCTCCTGTTCCCTGATCTGGGGGATCACTCCGTACAGCCCCCGCAGGCCGTCCAGAAAGGCCCGCGCCTCCGTCTCCGTGCCGGGCCTGAATTTCCACATGACAATGTGCTTGATCATAAACCGCCGTTCCTCCTGTTATAAGTTTGATCCGATACAGCCAACGCGGCTGAAAAGGCGCAGAACGCCGCTGCTTTCTCCAACCGCTTCGAGTATAGCCGGCATACTGGATAGGGTGTCCAGCTGCCCGGATGTCATTCTATAGCCGGGGATGCCGCCCGGCGTCAGAAAGCCAGCCGCAGCTCCGCCTCCGGCATCGTATAGCCCAGGCGGGTGTCGCCGCAGGGGTTGACGCGCACCAGGGAAAAGCCGAACCGCTCCAGCAGGCGGGCTGACCGGGCGTTTCCCTCGTAATAGCATCCCCAGACCGCCGGACAGCCCAGCGCCCCCTTGGCGCGGCCCAAAAGGGCCTCCAGGGCCTCGCCCGCGTAGCCCTGGCCCTGGAAGGGCTCGTCAAGCCAGAAGCCCACCTCCGGCTCCGCAGGGAGCCCGGAGCAGGCGTCCTCGCCGAAGCGCAGGCCGATGCTTCCGATAACCGCGCCGTCCTCCTTCCGAACGAGCTTGTATTCCTCCTCCGCCAGATAGCCTTCCCGCAGCTCCCGCAGGGCGTCCGCCTCGTCCATAAGGGCGGGGCAGCCTGCGGCGGGCAGGATGCGGGGATTCCGGACGATGCGGAAAAAGGCGGCGGCGTCCGCCTCCTCCCAGTGCGTGAGGACAAGCCTCTGTGTTTCCAGCATAGTTCCTCTGCCTCAGCTTCCGAAGCTCATGTTGGCGAAGATCCGTTCCATCCGCTCATCGGGGAACCGCTGGTCCACAAACTCCCAGAAAGCGCCGGCGGGGGGCTCGCCCTCCCGGCGTTCGGCCCAGCGGGCCACGGTGACGCAGGAGACGATGATGTTGACGATCATAAAAGCCGTCAGCGCCCAGGTCAGGGGCCTGCCCGCGCGGTTGGGTATCTTCAGAATCCATTTCGCCATCCGGGGATACAGGTCCTTGATCCACAGAATCCCCAGCAGCCCCCAGAATACCGAATATGTAAAGCATATCCGTCCGTTGAGGTTCAGCGGCAGGCCGCTGTAGTCCCAGGACCGGGACCCCAGCAGGACCTCCTGACCCCAGGAGCAGACGTACTCCAGCACGCTGCCCACGAGAAAGCCGCCGCAGAAGGACCACAGCCTCCCCCGGTTCCGGTATTTGTACAAAAACAGCGTCAGGAACACCGCCCCCGCGCCGTAGAGCAGGTTGAAGGGCCCGTAGACCAGGCCCCGGCGGCTCTCGATGATGCCGTACCGGGCGAAGGCCCACAGCATCTCCACTACCACTCCGGCGAAGCTGCCCGCGACGCACACCAGCAGGATTTTGTAGATGTTCAGCCCCTGGGCAAAGTGGTTCAGCCGCTTCTCCGCCAGGTCGATGCCCGCGTTGGCGGGCGGGTTGAGGGCGTACCACTTCCGGTCCCGGCTCTTGCGCAGATCCCGCAGCCGCGCGCCCATTTCGTCCTCCAGCTCCACCACGGACTGGTAGGACTGGGCCAGCGCCCGGGCCGTCCGGTGGAGGCAGGTCATGTCCTCCCGCACCTCCGCCAGCAGCCGCCGGCCCTCCTCGCCGGGGTCGCCGTTTTCCCACTTCGGGCCCATGGCCTCCTCCGCCAGCCGCTCATAGTACCGCTTTTCCAGCGCCTCCCTGGTGCGCTCCACCGCCGGGGGCAGGGCGGTGCACAGGCCCTCCAGCTCCTCGGAGGCGGGCGCGGGCAGCGCCTGCTCCGGCGTCCTGCCGGTTAATTTCTCGTTCATGGAAACCTCCTTCGCAATGGGTTGTACGCACTACTTTACCTGTTCCGGACCGGATTGTCAACCGCCATTCCGCCTCCCTTTTCCGTCAGATTTGCCATTCCCCAACTTTTCCGGCGGCGTGACGTTGACATAACGATGTGGAAAACTCTGTGGATAATGTGTAAAACCCTAGTGCAAAGGGGCTTGCGCACGGTTTCTCGGGATTATGTTCCGGATGGGGGCAGGTACTTTTTTCCGAGTTGTTCCTGTTTTTGGCAAGCCGGGGCGGCCTCCGTCCGGCGGGCTACCCCATCCGCTTTCCGAAAAACCGCCAGGCGTTTTCGAAGCACAGGCCGTCCGCGATGTCCTGTGAAATCCCATGGGCGGTAAGGTACTCCCCGATGCGCAGGCTCTTCTCCACCGAGTCCAGATCCTCGTGGACCTCCGCGCCGTCGTAGTCGGACCCCAGGGCGATGCACTTCTCCGCCCCCAGCTCCAGGAAATGGCACACGTGGCGGTAGAGGTCGTCCAGGCTGCCCCGGCCGTCATCGGAGAGGAAGGACCGGCAGTAGGTCAGGCCAATAAGCCCCTCCCGACGGACCATTTCCCGGATGAACTCGTCCGGCAGGTTCCGGCGGTGACCGCAGACCGCCCGGGCGTTGGAGTGGGAGGCCGCGAAGGGCTTTTGGGCGAAGCCCAGCAGCTCCTCGAAGCCCCGGTCGTTGAGGTGGGACACGTCTACCACGATGCCCTGCCGCTCCATTTCCGCCACGGCCTCCCGGCCGAAGGGGGAGAAGCCGTTCCCGGTATCGTGGCCGGAGGCCAGCTCGTTGGGGCCGTTCCAGGTGAGGGTCATCATCCGCACCCCGGCATCGCAGAGGGCCTGTACCCGCTCCAGCCTTCCCGCCAGGGCCGCGCCGCCCTCCACAGTGAGCAGGCCCGCGCACTTCCCGGCCTTCCCCGCCGCCTCCATGTCGGCCAGGGAGCGGCAGGGAACCATGCGGTCCCGGTGGCGCTCCGCCTGGCGGCGGAAGCTGGCGGCGTGGCGCTCGAAGAAGGCGGCGGCGTCCTCTCCCCGGACCTCGTCGGGGACAAAGATGGCAAAGCACTGGACCCACCTGGTCCCTGCCGGGACCTTGCTGAGGGCCAGCTGGAAGGCGGGGGTGTCCAGGGTTTCCGTCACATCCTCGTAGGGGGGCCAGCCGTTGCGGGTCAGGGTATCGCAGTGAAGGTCGAATAAAGCGGACATAAGCGCTTCCTTTCTGCCGCCCGGCGGGCGGCGGCCAGCGGGAGAAAATTTTCACTTTCCCCCGGTTGGTCACAAATTTGTAATGACTTTTCCCGGAAAATGGAGTACAATACCATTTACCAGATTACGAAACACAGGAGGAATCTCTTTTGAGAAAGCTGAACGACGCCATCGACCGCTTCTGCGCCCTCCATCCCCGGCTGGGGATTCCCGGGCTCATGCGGTATATCGTGATCGCCAATGCGCTGATCTACGTGGTCAGCATTTTTGACAAATCCGGCCTGCTGCTGTCCGCCCTGGCCATGTCCCCTGAAGCGGTGCTCCACGGGCAGGTCTGGCGGCTGGCGACATATGTGCTGATTCCCACCAACGGCGGGTTCTGGCTGGTCGTCTCGCTGATGTTCTACTACTGGCTGGGGGACGCCCTGGAGCGACTGTGGGGGAGTGCGAAGTTCACGATCTACTACCTCAGCGGAACGCTGCTGTCCGCCCTGGCGGCGCTTTTGGTGTACGCCATCGACCGCCAGCCCATCGCGCTCTTCGGCGCCAGCTATGTCAATACCGCCCTGTTCATGGCCTATGCCCTGACCTACCCGGACGCCATGGTGCGCATCTATTTCATCCTGCCTATCAAGATGAAGTGGCTGGCCGTTCTGGAGGGCGCGCTGTACGTGATCCAGATTCTCCAGCACCTGGCCGCGCGGCAGTGGGGCATGGCCCTGATGCCCGTCATCGCCATGCTGAACCTGTTCGTCTTTTTCTCCCCCGACTTCTCCCGGCGGGTGGACCGGTTCCAGGCCCGTCACCGCTCCGAGGCGGTCCAGTTCCGCAAGGCGGTGAAGGAGCAGAAGCGGCAGAAGGGCTACAACCACAAGTGTGAGGTCTGCGGCCGCACGGACACGGATTTCCCGGACCTCCAGTTCCGCTACTGCTCCAAGTGTACGGGGTACCACTGCTTCTGTGAGGAGCATATCTTCAATCATACCCATCACATAGAGTAAACGCCCTCACAGTTCGATCACGCCGCAGGCGAAGCCGAACCGCTCCGGATGCTCCAGAGCCATTCTCTGCAGGGAGGTCCCGCCGGCAGGCGGCTCCCGTCCGCCGTCAAAAAGATTCTCCAGGGCCTGTTCGACATCGGCGCAGTATCCAATGACCGTAAACCGCTCCGCAAACTGCCGGATGCGGGAATCTGAGGGAAGCCGCGCCACCATGGGCGGATACAGCATCCAGCTGGCGCAGAAGAATGCCTTAAACGGGGCGGCTGGAAAACCTTCCGCGAAGAAGCGTTCCGCTTCCTCCAGCGACCGGCTGACCAGCGGGGCGTTCAGGTCCGCGCCCCGCTGTATGTGGCAGTTAATCACCGGGCTCCCTGCAGGCAGGCGTTCTTTCTGTTCCCTCGTGAACGTCATATACGGCTCGCCGATGGTCTCCTCGTCCAGATATATCATTTCCAGAGGCTGGAACTGCAGCGCGCCGAATTTGAAAATGCCTGCATTCATGATGTGGCGGAACCATATCACGTCATCTTCGGACAGTCCGGCCTCACCGTTCTTGTCCCGGTACAGCCCGGCCCGCAGGGAGACGTCCTTGAATGTCTCAAAAACAGCGGCGTCGGACATCCCCTTCGCCCTGTAGGCGTCATATTTTTCCGTCAGGAGCCAGGTGACCACGGCCAGCCGCGTCAGCGGCCCGGAGGCGCGGAGGCGGAACTCGAACGACTCCCCCTGATACGCTTCCGCCGCCAGGGCGCGGATTCGCTCCGGGTCCCGGTGGATTTCCCGGCGTATGGCGTCCTCTATGCCGCAGGCAAATTCCAGCCTGGGCAGCAGCGCTTCCAATGTCATTCCCACGTCTCCCACACCTCCGGGCAGTAGCCCACGGTGACAAGCTTTCCGTTGCGGACGATGGGGGTGAGGAAGAGCTGGGGATTCTCAAAGAGCTTATCCTCCGCCGCGTCGGGGGTGATATACGCCATGTATAAATCCTGATAGGCTTTGCACTTCGTGTTCACCAGCTGCTGGTAGGCCAGCTTCTGCCGGATGGAGCGGTACTCCCCCAGGGAGAAGCCCTTTTTGGGCAGGTCGATATACTGGTACTTGACCCGCCGCTCCTTGAACCACCGCTCCGCCTTTTTGGTGTCGAAGCACTTGGACGAGCCGAAGATTTGGATGTTCATAACAAAAAGCTCCTTTTCTGATAAAAATCTGGAGGATTCCTATGGAATGTGAAATCGTAAAGCTCCGGGAGCATCCGGAGCGGAAGGAAGAGGCCGCAGCGTGGTTCCATGAGAAATGGGGCATCCCGCTGGAGGCATATCGGGAGAGCATGGAAGAGTGCCTCGCGGGCAGGAGCCCGGCCCCCCAGTGGTATATGGCTGTAGCGGACAGATGGATCGTCGGCGGTCTGGGCGTGATCGAAAACGACTTCCATGACCGGAAGGACCTGACGCCCAACGTGTGCGCCGTCTATGTGGAGGAGGCGTATCGTCGCCGGGGCATCGCGGGGGCGTTATTGAACCATGTCTGCCGGGACATGGCGGACCTGGGAGTCAGGACGCTCTACCTGCTGACGGACCACACGACCTTTTATGAGCGGTACGGCTGGGAATTTTTCTGCCCAGCCCTGGGGGACGGCGAGAGCGAGCCCAGCCGGATGTACAGACATACCATGGAGGAATCGCTATGACGGAAGCGGTCAAAACATTGAAGGACTGGATCGACCACAGCGAAAACATCGTCTTTTTCGGCGGGGCCGGGGTCAGCACGGAGAGCGGCATCCCTGATTTCCGCAGCACCGACGGCCTCTACAATCAGGAATACGACTACCCCCCGGAAACCATCCTGAGCCACAGCTTCTATGAGGTGAATCCGGAGGAATTTTTCCGCTTTTACCGCAACAAAATGCTTTATCTGGACGCGCAGCCCAACGCCGCCCATAAAAAGCTGGCGGAGTGGGAGGCGGCGGGAAAGCTGAAAGCGGTCATCACCCAGAACATCGACGGCCTCCACCAGAAGGCGGGGAGCCGAAATGTCCTGGAGCTCCACGGCAGCGTCCTGCGCAATTACTGCGCCAGGTGCGGCGCATTCCACGGGGTGGAGGACATCGTAAACAGCGCCGGCGTGCCTCGGTGCCGGTGCGGCGGGATCATCAAGCCGGACGTGGTCCTCTACGAGGAGGGCCTCAGCGAGGACGTGCTGGCAAGGTCCGTCTCCGCCATCCGGCAGGCAGACGTGCTCATCATCGGGGGCACGTCCCTGACAGTGTACCCAGCGGCAGGGCTGGTACGGTACTACCGGGGGAACAAACTGGCGGTCATCAACAAATCCGCCCTGGGCACGGGGGCCGATCTGACCATCACCGAGCCGATCGGAGAGGTCATGGCTCAGCTGCAGGGCCTGTGAATACAGGTCTTAAGGCCAGTATAACACAAAGACGGCCAAAAGGGAAGCATGTAGAAACAGGGTCCCTTTTCAGGAAAGCGCTGCCAGGATACAACTTCGGTAATTTTCACAAAAGCGCATTGATATCGCAGGAGCCTTATGTGATAATCAGCTCAACAAATCAGAAGTTAACGAGGAGTATGATGATGTGAGCAGCAGTTTATGTATTGTTCTGTTTACTGCGTAAATATCGCCATACTGGGCCCTTGTTATAATGTGCAGGTTTTAAAAATTGCGGAGGACCTGCGCCAGGCCCTGATGGAAGCGGAGGACATGTATCTGGACGCGGGAGGGGAAACCTGAAGCGAAAAAGGGCCCCGGAGCCGCAGCTCCGGGGCCTTTTCTGCGCAAAGGTATGTTCGTTACAGCAGGCTCTTCTCGTCGGCCTTGCTGAACAGGTGCACGACGTTGCCGCCGAAGGTGACGTTGATCTTGGCGCCGTAGGTCAGGTTCTTCTGCTCGCCGGTGAGGTCAATAGTGGGCAGAATGATGATGGCGTCCTTGCCGGCCACGTTCACGTGCATGTGGATGGTGGCGCCCATCAGCTCGGTGACGTCCACGGTGGCGGACAGGGCGTGGGGAGCGCTGGCATCGCACAGGGTGATATGGTCGGGACGGATGCCCAGAGTGATGTCCTGCGGCGCGGCATTCTTCTTCTTGAGCGCGTCCTGCTTGTCAGCGGGCAGCTCCATGCGGGCGCCGGCCACAGTGACATAGTAGCCGCTGCCATCCTTCTCCAGCTTCGCATCGAAGAAGTTCATCTGGGGGGTGCCGATGAAGCCGGCGACGAAGAGGTTGGCGGGATGGTCGAACACCTGCTGGGGGGTGCCGATCTGCTGGATGAAGCCGTCGCGCATGATGACGATGCGGTCACCAAGGGTCATGGCCTCGGTCTGGTCGTGGGTGACGTAGATGAAAGTGGTGTTGATCTTCTGACGCAGCTTGATGATCTCGGCGCGCATCTGGTTACGGAGCTTGGCGTCCAGGTTGGACAGAGGCTCGTCCATGAGGAACACCTTGGGCTCACGCACGATGGCGCGGCCGATGGCAACACGCTGGCGCTGGCCGCCGGACAGAGCCTTGGGCTTCCGGTCGAGGTACTGGGTGATGTCCAGAATCTCGGCGGCTTCCTTGACCTTGCGGTCAATCTCGTCCTTGGGCACCTTCTTCAGCTTCAGGGAGAAGGCCATGTTCTCGTAGACCGTCATATGGGGGTACAGGGCGTAGGACTGGAAGACCATGGCGATGTCGCGGTCCTTGGGGGCCACATCGTTCATGACCTTGCCGTCGATAAGGAGCTGGCCCTCGCTGATCTCTTCCAGGCCGGCCACCATGCGCAGAGTGGTGGACTTGCCGCAGCCGGAGGGACCAACCAGAACAATAAACTCCTGATCGGCGATGTCCAGGTTGAACTGCTGGACGGCGACGACGCCGCGGTCGGTGATCTGAAGGTTGGACTTCTTCTCGGGAGCATCGCCCTTCTTCTTCTTTTTCTTCTTCTCGTCGCCGCTGTGGGGGTAGATCTTCATGACGTTCTTCAGGGATACAGTTGCCATTCTTCCAGGCGTCAGCGAAACTGCCTCCGCAGATTCCGCCTCGGACAGGAGGAGCGAACCCTCCGGCCCATTACGGCATGTCTCCACAATGCCGCACCGCACGCCTACGCGGATGTCATCCTTTCTTGTCAGTCTGCCGCGCCATTTTGTGGAGTGGCGTGGCAGCTCATGATTTTAATACCTGAGCGTTGCCGCTCAAGCTATTTATAGCATAAGGGCTAGCCTGGAAAAAGTCAAGTTTTTTGAAAATTTTCGGCGTTTCAGCAAATAAGGGGCAGGGATTCTGTGCAGATTGACAAGGAGGCGGCAGGCTTCTGTGTTTTTCTCTTGGCGCGTTAATGACCTATGTCTTATTTCCGAGCTTAAAGCTCGGAAATAAGAAGCTGTACCAATAGGTG
>VSNB01000112.1 GCA_009774055.1 Clostridiales bacterium | reverse complement strand
ATTCCCATTCTTGACTGAGTCGAACGCTTTCATACTGGCGTTTTTTGTCGTTTACACGGACTTTTCGGCGGCCTCTAGAAAACTCCCGGAAAGGCGCATGGCTGCTGGCTTTCCGGGGATTGTTATATATGGATTGCGTGTATTCCGCGTGTATGTATCAATCGCAGGGACTTGGCAGTCACCATTGATTTCTTCCTTTCCCCATGATAAAATCGGCTCTACCAAGGAGGTGTTACGAAATGACGCGCTTATTTCCTTTTTCCGCAGATGTTTTTGCTCCGTGCAAGGTCTAATATGGGACGATACCTGCACGGAGCGTTTTCTCCATTTTAATGTAAATTGATCGTCCGCATTAGGCTTTGCGTTCCATGTAACTACAATCATTATTGTGTAAGGAGCAAAGCCATGAAAAATTTAATATTTATAAAAGAATTACGCAGTTTTTTGCTTTTATGGGGTTCGCAGACGGTCTCCGAATTAGGTACGGCTATGACCAGCTATGCGCTAATCATCTGGATTTATGAGCAGAAGGGGACGGCATCCAGTATAACGCTTTTAACAATCTGTTCTTTTTTCCCGACAATTTTCTTTCGCTTTATAGCAGGGACTTTGGCGGATCGTTGGAATAAAAAGCGTATTATGCTGTGCGCTGATTTGACAGCCGCTTTCGGGACGATCGCCGTCCTTGTGCTGCTTTCCTTTTCAGCCCTTATGGTATGGCATTTATATGTTATCAACATTTTGCTTAGTTTTATGAATGCCCTTCAAAATCCGGCTTCTTTCGTCGCAACCAGTTTGTTGGTGCCGAAAAAATATTATACCAGAGCTTGCGGACTACAGAGCCTTTCCGGTTCGGCTATTTCCATTCTGGCTCCGGCATTGGGCAGCTGTCTGTTAGCCTTTGGAGGTATGCCGGTAGTTCTGGTGTGTGACCTGGTAAGTTTTTCCGCCGCATTTTTTACACTGCTGTTCTTCATTAAGATTCCAGAAACAAAACATCCAGAGGAGAGCGCCCATGCGCCGTTTCTAAAAAGCTGTCTGGAAGGAATACATTACCTGTGGGAGCGCTCAGCCCTATTACGGATTACTCTTTTCGTTGCAATCATCAATTTTCTTGCCAAACTGGGTAATGATGGAATGATTGCCCCCTTTGTTTTAGGTAGAACCAATAACAACCAGCAAGCGCTTGGCATGGTTCAAAGCGCTGTGGCATTAGGATTGCTTGCAGGAAGCATCCTTGTTACTATAATGAAGCCTGCGAAAAACAAGCCAAAGGTCGTTTTCGCAACCACCGCTTTCGTTTTTGCGGACAACGTAGTACAAAGCCTATCCTTTTCCCCATTGGTTTGGGGCATTGCCGCCTTTGCGTCATATATACCCGCAGTCATAATGAACGCTAACTTAACAGCAATCCTGCGTGAACACATCCCGCTTGAGATGCAGGGACGTGTCTTTTCCGCAAAGGATACTTTGCAAAACTGCACAATTCCATTAGGGTTATTTTTAGGCGGTATATTGGCAGACCATGTCATAGAACCGTTTATGACGGCAGATTCGCCTATGCAAAAGATACTTTCTCATTTTTTTGGTTCGGGAAACGGATCAGGAGTAGCTTTTATGTTCTTTAGCGTAGGAATCTTTGGAATCGTCATAAGCCTTTCACGTTTGAGAAAGCCGATTTATAAAGACTTAAATCAATAAGTGTTGATTGGGCTGCTGCTATTATTATTTCCGAGCTTAAAGCTCGGAAATAATACATTTGATGCAAGCCGTTTTGCTCGCCGCTGTAAACAGCGGCAACCGCAAAACATGGCAAATATTCCTTCCGACCTTTCGGTTCGGAAGTAATATTTTGATGAAACAGTGTCTGAGTATAGCGGCAGGATATATTCGAAGTCGGTATTTTCTACAGAATCAGACAGCCCTCTTGCGCAGACAATAGGTTTGCGCAAGAGGGCTGTCATTTTCAAGAGTCGAGAAATAAGAGCATTAAGGAGAAAATATGTGCCGGATTTGTTGCGCATATGCTTTTTGGAACGCCTTATTTTACAAGGCATCTAAGTTATGCGTATGACACAGAAGGTACAACATAATTTCCGGGGATGACCCTATTATCGTGGTCGAGATGTAAAGCACCACAGCGCAAACACAAAATACGGAAACGTTGGTAATAAAGCACTTTGCGGACCACCCCCCAATATAAAGCGCCTTTGAGGGCACAATGGGAAACGGACCGGGCATCCGCCCGGTCCGTTTCCCGTCAAGAGAGAGCTTACAGGCCCTTTTCGTAGGACTCGATCATCTTCTTGACCATCTGGCCGCCCACGGAGCCGGCTTCACGGGCGCTGATGTCGCCGTTGTAGCCCTCCTTCAGGTTGACGCCAACCTCGTTGGCAGCCTCCATCTTGAACTTGTCCATAGCCTCGCGGGCCTCGGGGACGTTGATGCGGTTGTTCTTCTTAGACATTTCTTTTTTCTCCTTCTCCATTTTTGCGGCGGCGCCGCGTCCGCAGAGAAGGTTGGGGCGGAAACCGCTCCGGTCCTTTTCTGTTTTCCCGTCGCCTTGGAGCGATCGTTTTTTTGTCCCGCCCTTGCCGCACACATAGCATTTGCAGACCGCCGGGGAATATGCCATTTGGCCGCGCGGTAATTTTTTGCAAAAACCCGGCGGACGGCCTCTGCCCCGCCTCCGGTCCGCTTTCCGGTAAAGAGTCAGGTTTTTCTCCCAAAACCGTCCAAAAACGCTGGCAGCCTCCCGCTTTCCCGGCAGTTTCGCTGCTGTTTTCCTCTGGGGACGGCGGCGCAGCGGCTCCGCTTTGGGCATTCCGCTGAATTTTCAAAACCCGCCGGAAAACACGAAAAAAAGTCCCCCATGGGGGGATTTTACACTTGCATTTTGCCCGCGGTTTTGCTATGATAAAAGCACTGTATTGTGAAAAATGTGACAATACGACCATAGCCTGATTTCTATTTGGAGAGAAAGGAGCAACGAAAACACATTGTCCCGTGTTTTCCACATTCCGACTATGAAACTGATCACTGTCGAGCAAATGGAAGCTGCCACCGAACGGCTGCTGGAAACTGGCCGTCAGGTGGGCGCGGACTCCTGGCAGCAGCGCGTCAAGAACCAGACCCCTCATTGTAAATTCGGCGAGGAGGGCGTCTGCTGCCGCATCTGCTCCATGGGTCCCTGCCGCATTACGCCCAAGGCCCCCCGCGGCATCTGCGGCTGCGACGTCCATGGCATCGTGGCCCGCAACTACCTGCGCTTCACCGCCGGCGGCGCGGCTACTCACTCCGACCATGGCCGCAGCATCTGCCACACCCTGTACCAGACCAAGGAGGGCGGCAACTACACCGTCAAAGACCCCGAGAAGCTCAAGCGGATCGCCGGCGAGTGGGGCATCGCCACCGAGGGCAAGGACATCTACGACCTGGCCCACGAGGTCGCCGAGACCGCTCTGATGGAGTACGGCAAGCCCTTCGGCATCCAGCGCTTCCTCCAGCGCGCCCCCGAGCACACCCAGAAGCTGTGGCACGACGCGGGCATCGAGCCCCGGGCCATCGACCGCGAGGTCTCCCAGTCCCTGCATATGACCCATATGGGCTGCTCCTCTCTGCCGGAAGCATTGATCCGCCAGTCCCTGCGGGCCGGCCTCAGTGACGGCTGGGGCGGCTCCATGTGCGGCACCGAGTTCTCCGACGTCCTCTTCGGCACCCCCAAGCCGGTGGATACCACCGCCAACCTGGGCGTCATGGAGAAGGACATGGTCAACATCGTTGTCCACGGCCATGACCCCTCCCTGTCCGAAATGATCGTATTTTACGCCCAGGACCCCGAGATGCTCGCTCTCGCCAAGGAGCAGGGCGCCAAGGGCATCAACATCTGCGGCGTGTGCTGCACCGCCAACGAGGTGGCCATGCGCCACGGCATCCCCATGGCCGGCAACTTCCTCCAGCAGGAGAACGTGGTCCTCACCGGGGCCTGCGAGGCCATCGTGGTGGACGTCCAGTGCATCTTTCCCGCCCTGGGCCCCCTGTCGAAGTGCTTCCACACCAAGTTCGTCACCACCTCCGACATCGCCCGGATGCCCGACAGCGAGTTCATCCACTTCAGCGAGGAGACTGCCGGTGAGAACGCCAAGGCCATCGTCCGCATGGCTGTGGAGAACTTCAAGAACCGCAACCAGGATCTGATCCATATTCCCGACATCAAGGCCAACGCCACCGTGGGCTACTCCGTGGAGGCCATCAAGAAGTGCCTGGACGGCGTGACCAACACCCAGGTGGACGTAACCGGCACCATGAAGCCCCTTATCGAGTGCGTCAAATCCGGCGTGCTGCGGGGCGCTATGGCTTTCGTCGGCTGCAACAACCCCAAGGTCCGTCCCGATACCGCCCATATCGAGCTGATGAAGAAGATGCTGGCCAACGATATCCTGATCGTTGTATCCGGCTGCGCCGCCCAGGCCGCCGCCAAGTCCGGCCTGCTGGACAAGGAGGCCAAGGAGCTCTGCGGCGACGGCCTCAAGCGCGTGTGCGAGCTGGTGGGCATTCCCCCGGTGCTGCACATGGGCTCCTGCGTGGACATCTCCCGTATGATGGTCCTGGCAAGCGACATCGCCAAGGATTCCGGCTGGAACATCTCCCAGATCCCCCTGGTGGGCTGCGCCCCCGAGTGGATGAGCGAGAAGGCCGTGTCCATCGGCAACTACGTGGTGGCTACCGGCATTGACACCTTCCTGGGCGTCGATCCCTACACCAAGGGCTCCACCGAGGTCACCGAGCTGCTCCAGGGCGAGCACGGCGTGAAGGACTGGGTCGAGGCCAAGTACACCGTCGAGCTGGACATCAACAAGCTGGGCGACCGGATGATCGAGGCCATCGAGGCCAAGCGCGTCGCGCTGGGGATCTGATATCCGGCATACATACTTTTCTTTTGTGAGCAAAAGGAAAGTATCAAAAGAAAAAACTTTTTGCGTGAAACGTTCGTTTCGCTTACGGGGTTTTTGATACTGTCTTATAAAAGAAGGATTTCCTATGAAAGTAGCCATCACCGGCAAGGGCGGGGTGGGAAAAACCACCTTCGCCTCTACACTCTGCCGTCTTTACGCCGCCGAGGGCCGCAACGTTCTGGCCGCCGACGTGGACCCGGACGCCAATCTTGGGTTGGCGCTGGGCCTGACGGAGGAGGAGGTCAACGCCATCGTCCCCGTCTCTAAAATGAAGGAGCTTGCAAAGGAGCGCACAGCCGCTAATGAGAGCAACACCTTCTATAAGCTGAATCCCGAGGTCTCCGACCTGCCCGACGAGCTGTCCAAGGACGTTAACGGCGTGAAGCTCCTGGTCATGGGCACCGTGGACACCGGCGGGTCCGGCTGCGTGTGCCCGGAGCACGTGATGCTCAAGGCCATCCTGTCCACACTGGTTTTCCGGAAGGACGACGTGGTGGTCATGGACATGGAGGCCGGGCTGGAGCACTTGGGCCGGGGGACCGCGTCCATGATGGACCAGTTTGTCGTGGTCATTGAGCCCGGCGCCCGGAGCATCCAGACCTATGAGCGGATCAAGGGCCTGGCGGCGGATATCGGCGTGAACAAGGTCCGGGTGGTGGCCAACAAGGTCAGGGACGCGCGGGACGAGGAATTTCTCCGCCAGCGCATTCCGGAGGAGGACCTGCTGGGGTTCATCCACTACAACGCCGACGTCATCGAGGCCGACCGCAACGGGCAGTCCCCCTTTGACTACAGCGACAAGGCCGTGGAGGAGATCCGGGCCATCAAAGAAAGAATGGATGCGGAGAAGTAAAAAAGCACTCCGCAGGAGTTTCGCCGCCGGAGCGGCGAAATAAAGTAAAATCGTTTTTCCGGCGGCGTGTACTGTGATTTTGCAATGACCCCATCGAGGGGTCATGCAAAATTAAATTCCGCACGGCCACTCGATGTGGCCGTTGCGGAATCTTGGAAAAACACCTTGCGGGCCGCACTCGGCCCGGTCCTTCCCCCCTCAAAAAAGGGGCGAAGCCACTTTTTTGAATTAAGGAGTGAATTAACAACGTGAAAACATTATTCGAACGCGTTTTCTCCGGCAACGACGAGATGTACGCCCTGGCCGTCAAGGCTGTAGACGAGGCCATGGCCAAGCTGGGACCCAACGCCCCCGCCTCCTTCGGCGACACCGCCTACTCCCTGCCCTGCTTCTATGCCATGACCGGCAAGAAGGTCGCCACCGTGGGCGAGGCCAAGGCCGCTCTGGAGAACGAGGTCAAGGCTTTCATGACCCGCAACAGCCGCACCAAAGATATCTTTACCTCCGGCGTGGCCACCGCTCTGTCCGCCGAGATCATCGAGCTGATGAAGTACGCCATGGCCGGCGGCTCCCCCTATGAGGAGCCCGTCATGGGCCACTTCACCGATGCCCAGGTCCGTGAGCTGGGCGTGCCTCTGGTCACCCGGGACATCCCCGGCGTCGCCGTCATCATCGGCGCGGCTCCCACCGCCGAGGAGGGCGTGGAGCTGGTCAAGGAGTACCAGTCCCAGGGTATCTTCGTCACCCTGGTGGGCGGCATCATCGACCAGTGTGTGGAGAAGGGCGTGAAGCTGGGCTTCAACGTCCGCAACGTGGCCCTGGGCCATGACCTCTCCAGCGTGGCCCACGTGGTCAGCGTGGCCCTGCGCGCGGCCTTCATCTTCGGCAGCGTCCAGGCCGGCGACTACGAGGGCATGTGGCGGTACACCATGGACCGCGTCTTCGCCTTCGTCAACGCCTACGCCCCTGTAGACGACATGACCGTGGCCTGCGGCGCCGGCGCCATCCAGCTGGGCTTCCCCGTTGTCACCAACGACACCGAGGAGAACAACATGTTCCGGGTGCCCAAGAGCCTGATCATCCAGCCCGACATCTCCAAGTTCAACGCCACCAGCCTGGAGGCCCGGGACATCAAGATCAAGATCACCAAGATCGACATCCCCGTGGCCTTCTCCTCCGCCTTCGAGGGCGAGATCGTCCGCCGGGGCGACATGCAGGTGGAGTTCGACGGCTCCCGGAAGACCGGCCTGGAGCTGGTCCGCGCCAAGGAGCTCAGCGAGGTGGAGGATCACCGCTTTACCCTCATCGGGCCGGACTTCGACCAGTTCGAGGTGGGCAGCAAGGTGGACTTCTGCATGATCGCCGACGTGGCCGGCAAGAACATGAACAGCGACTTCGAGTCCGTGTTCGAGCGGAAGTTCCACGCCTACATCAACTGCATGGAGGGCGTGATGCACACCGGCCAGCGCGACGTGATCCGGGTGCGTATCAGCAAGGCCGCCTTTGAGGCCGGCGTGCGGGCCAAGGATTTCGCCGAGGTGCTGTACGCCAAGCTGAAGAGCGACTATGACGCCGTTATCGACAAGTGCGAGGTTACCATCATCACCGATCCCGCTGAGTGCGAGAAGTTCCGCCACGAGGTGGCCATCCCCGCCTATGAGAAGCGCGACGAGCGTCTGGGCAGCCTCACCGATGAGAACGTGGACCAGTTCTACACCTGCATCATGTGCCAGTCCTTCTCCCCCAGCCACGTGTGCATTGTCACCCCCGAGCGTCTGGGCCTGTGCGGCGCGGTGAGCTGGCTGGACGCCAAGGCCACCAATGAGCTGGATCCCTCCGGCCCCTGCCAGATCGTGCCTAAGGATCATATCATCGACGAGAACATCGGCCGGTGGGAAGAGGTCAACGATGCCGTGAAGAAGTACAGCCAGGGCGCGCTGGAGAGCGTGACGCTGTACTCCATCATGGAGGACCCCATGACCTCCTGCGGCTGCTTCGAGTGCATCTGCGGCATCGAGCCCTTCTCCAACGGCGTGGTCATCGTCAACCGCGAGCACGCGGGCATGACCCCCCTGGGCATGACCTTCTCCGAAATGGCCTCCATGACCGGCGGCGGCGTGCAGACCCCCGGCTTTATGGGCCACGGCAAGCACTTCATCGCCTCCAAGAAGTTCATGAAGGCCGAGGGCGGCCTGGGCCGCATCGTCTGGATGCCCAAGGCTCTGAAGGACCAGGTGGCTGAGAAGGTCAACCAGTCCGCCAAGGAACTCTACGGCGTGGAGAACTTCTGCGATATGATCGGCGATGAGACGATTACCGAGGACGCCGAGGCCCTGCTGAACTACCTGACCGAGAAGGGCCACCCCGTGCTGGGTATGGACCCGCTGATGTAAGCTTTCATCTGCGTATATCTCGCGTATAGCAAATATAGCAAAAGGACGCCGCCCGGAATTCCGGGCGGCGTCCTTTTTATGTATTGCCGTGGAGCCGCTCTGCTCCCTCGCTGTAAACCGCCTTGATATGCCGCCGTTCCATCAGGTAGACGGCCCGCTCGAACCGCTCCGGCAGCGTCAGCTCCCGGGCGGGCTCAGGGAACGCGCTGTCGTCCACCACGATGGCGTGGAGCTTGTGTCCCGGCTGGAAGCCTGCGCCGCCGCCGAAATAGAGATGCCCCGCCGTGGAGCCCAGGTAGTACGCCTCCGGCACGGTGAGGAAGGGCGCGCCGGTTTCCATCTGCTTGATCTTGGAGGCCCGGATGGCCATGACCACTGCGCGGCTCATGTCCAGCTGGTCCCCGCCGGCCACGTCGCTGCCCAGGGCTACCTGGACGCCCCGGTCCAGCAGCTCCCGCACGGAGGCGGTGCCGCTGCACAGGTTCAGGTTGGATGCCGCGCAGTGGACCGCCCACACCCCGGCCTCCGCCATGGCCCGCTGCTCCCGCTCGTCGCTGTAGACGCAGTGGGCCATCAGGGTCCGGTCCTTCCACAGGCCGTATTTGGCGTAGCTCTCCCAGTACTGGGGACAGTCGGGGTGGAGCTCCTTGACCCAGGCAATCTCCCCGGTGTTCTCCGACAGATGGGACTGGACCGGCAGGTCCCGCTCCGCCGCCAGCTTCCCCAGGGCGGCCATCAGCTCGTTGGAGCAGGAGGGGGTGAAGCGGGGGGTCAGAATGGGCTTGACCAGCTGGAACCGGCAGCTTTCCAGCCAGCGGAGGGTTTCGGCTACGGACTCCGCCGTCTCCTCCTGGGAGGGGCCGGCGTGGCGGTCCATGTTTACCTTTCCCACATACCCCGTCACCCCGGCCCGCTCCAGCTCCTCCATGAGGACCAGGGTGGCGTCAGTGTGCCGGGAGGAGAACATGGACACCCGGGTAGTGCCGGAGGCGATGAGGTCCGAGGCCAGCTGCCGGTAGACCCGCCGGGCGTAGGCCGTATCCTCGAACCGGGCCTCCGTGCGGAAGGTATAGGCGTCCAGCCACTCCAGCAGCGGCAGATCCATGCCCATACCCATCATGACGTACTGGGGGGCGTGGAGGTGCAGGTCCGCGAAGGAGGGCATGATGAGGCTCTCCCCGTAGTCCGTCACCGGGCAGCCGGCGCAGGCCTCCGGCAGGACAGGGAACAGGCCCCGGATCACGCCGTCCTCCAGAACGAGGTAGCCGTGGGGGATGGTTTCCAGCGTCCCGAAGGCGGGGGCGTGGAGCAGGTTTCCGTGTAAAATGGTAAGCATGGCGGGGCTCCTTTCTGATTTTAAAAATGAAAAAAGCGCTCCAAATCCACCCCTGCGGGCGAATCGGAACACTCATAGCGGGGCCGGAGGCGGCCCGGTAGAAACTTTCGCGCCATATCCGCGAAATTATATGAGATGCCTGCTTTTTTCTTCTGCTTACAGCATAGCAGAATTTCCGGAAATTTGCAAGGGGGAACCGGCCGCTTTCCGCAGGAAGAAATCCGCCCGGCATTTATAGCCAGCCCATCAAAAAAAGGGGGGCGGCCCCCCCCACGTTGTGGGCAGCAGACCCCACATACCAAGAAAAACAAGCCAGCAGGGACGCAGAGCCGTACACCCG
>VSNB01000111.1 GCA_009774055.1 Clostridiales bacterium | reverse complement strand
TCAAGAGTTTCTGACGCAGCCAGACGAAAAATTTTCCGTCAAGATACGTGCCGGCGCCTATTGGTACAGCTTCTAAGACATTTGATGCAAGCCGTTTTGCTCGCCTCTGTAAACAGCTGCAACCGCAAAACATGGCAAATATTACTACCTTATCCATCCAGGCTTTGCCATTCCCAGACAATCCCTTCCAGCGCATCATATCTTTTCAGACCTTTTGCCCATATTCTTTCAAAAATCTGCTGTTGCCTATTCCTGAAAATATTGATGAGCGCTCCCTGCCCCGTATTCTTTGGGCGCTGCTTTCCATTGGCAGGGTGCTAAAGGGCCCGGCCAGACGGCGTTCAATGCCTGTGAATACAGGTCCTTATATTCCGTGCCTTCTACTCGATGCCGTTTCCGCATATCTTCCTTTGCCGTCACCCAGAACCAATCCGATATTGTCCATAACTTATAGCTCGTTTCCTACATTTTCCACCGTCTCTGGTGCCTATTGCACTGTATTATTTTATTTGCGGACAACCTTTTAATCTCCCAATGTGTCCAAACCACACAATTCCGCACACTTCATGAAAAAATTGACAATTCCCCATGAAATGGATATAATATGCAGAGGAATGCCGGTCCCCGCCTGAGGGACGGCGAAAATCAAATCCAACCAGGAGGCCGGTCCCATGTAGAAACATCCCCTTAGTTAAGACAACACCCATCAAATTGATACAGGAGGCCAAAAGAAGCAGCCATGGCTGGATTACAAGAAGAAATTACAAGAAGAAGGACCTTCGCCATCATCTCCCACCCGGATGCAGGCAAAACCACCCTGACGGAAAAATTCCTCCTCTACGGCGGGGCCATCGCCCAGGCCGGGGAGGTCAAGGGCAAGCGGGCCCGCGCCGCCACCAGCGACTGGATGGAGATCGAGAAGCAGAGGGGCATTTCCGTCACCAGCTCCGTCATGCAGTTCCAGCACGACGGCTATTGCATCAACATCCTGGACACCCCGGGCCACCAGGATTTCTCCGAGGACACCTACCGCACCCTCATGGCGGCGGATTCCGCCGTGATGGTCATCGACGGCGCCAAGGGCGTGGAGCCCCAGACCCGGAAGCTGTTCAAGGTCTGCGCCATGCGCCATATCCCCATTTTCACCTTCATCAACAAAATGGACCGGGAAACCAAGGACCCCCTCTCCCTCTGCGAGGAGGTGGAGAAGGAGCTGGGCATCGACACCTACGCCGTCAACTGGCCCATCGGCTGCGGCAAGGAGTTCCAGGGGGTCTACGACCGGGAGAAGGCCAGCATCCTCTTTTTCTCCGCCGAGGGGAGGGGGAAGAAGGCCGCCTCGGTGGAGGTGGACCTGGAGGACCCCGCCGCCGCCAACTTCATCGGCGAGGCGCGCTGGCAGGCCCTCCGGGACGAGGTGGAGCTGCTGGGCGCGGGCCGGGAGTTCGACATGAAGGCCGTCCGGGCGGGAACCTTAAGCCCGGTGTTTTTCGGCTCCGCCCTGACCAATTTCGGCGTGGAGCCCTTCCTGGAGGAGTTTCTCCGCATGACTACCCCGCCCTTGAACCGGGACTCCGACAGCGGGGAGATCGACGCCTTTTCCCCCGAATTTTCCGCCTTCGTGTTCAAAATCCAGGCCAATATGAACAAGGCTCACCGGGACCGGATCGCCTTTATGCGGGTGTGCTCCGGCAAGTTCCAGCGGGACAGCGAGGTCTACCACATGCAGTCCGGCAAGAAGCTGCGGCTGAGCCAGCCCCAGCAGATGCTGGCGGCCGAGCGGGAGATCATCGACGAGGCCTACGCGGGGGACATCATCGGAGTCTTCGACCCCGGCCTTTTCTCCATCGGCGACACGGTGACGGTTCCCAGTAAGAAGTTCAAATTCCAGGGTATCCCTACCTTTGAGCCGGAGCATTTCATGCGGGTATCCCCCATGGACACCATGAAGCGGAAGCAGTTCATCAAGGGCACGGAGCAGATCGCCCAGGAGGGCGCGATCCAGATCTTCAAGATTCCTTTTGCCGGTATGGAGGAGGTAATCGTAGGCGTGGTAGGTACACTGCAGTTCGATGTCTTCCAGTACCGGATGCGTTCCGAGTACGGGGTGGAGCTCCGCATGTCGGGACTGCCCTACGACCATCTGCGGCGGATCGCCGCCTCCCCCGTGGAGCCCAAGGACCTTACTCTCTGCGCCGATGCGGCGCTGCTGGAGGATTTCCGGGGGAGGAGTCTTATTGCTTACTCCGGCGAGTGGCCGATAGGATATTTGCTGAAACACAACCCAGGCTTGGAGCTGGAAGAACCCAATTGAATCTTCGCGCCCGACCGGCGCGAACGGGACGTTCTTCTTGAATCGGCCCGGGGGCTCCTCGCCCCCGGACTCCTCGGGTACTTTTTGTGTGAACAAAAAGTACCCAAAAAGTCACTTGAACCTACGGTTCAAGACTCCCTTAGACGGGCAGGCACGCGGAGCGTGCCTTTGCCCTATACGGGGGTTTGGCGAACATTGGGCAGAGATGAAGAGTTGCGGTGCCACGTGAACCGGAAGTCCTTCGGGGATCTGATCTAGTGGCTTGGCGGGCGACCAACTCCGCCTGCCGGCCTGTTAAAGGGATAGAGCCATCTATGGGGTCCTCCTGACGGGACTGCCTATATGATCGGACGCAGTCCCTCCAATGTCAACTGTACCCCTAAACGAAAACCCAGGGTGAAACTGCTTAAACAGTCCGCATCCCCTATGTCTATCACAGCGCTCCATAGATTTTCAAATTCCTCCCGGGTCAATCGCTTCTCGACCGCCCGGACCGCTTCCTCCGACTCCTCGACCGCCCGACGCTCCGCTTCCGATGCCATCGGGGAGCCCAGTAGCGAAAATAGATTTTCCATTAGCTGGCTCATTTTACACACCTCCCTTATAAATTCGAGTTAAACCCTAATTTAGTATACCTAGCTTAACTCGAAAAGTCAAGAGAATTTGGAGGGATCATGGCAAATTTTTCTGAAAGAATTAGAGAGCTGCGCCGTAAAAGAGGCATAACACAAACAACGTTAGGAAAGGTCATCGAAGTTGGACCGGACTCAATTTCCACATATGAAAAGGGAAAATACTACCCAGAAGTACGCAAATTGATTATTCTTGCGGACTATTTTGGCGTATCCCTCGACTATCTGATGGGCCGGACAGATGACCCCGAGGTCCACCAGCTGCCACCCCCGGGAGCTCCCCGCGTGTGAGACGGTAGGGACTGCCGACAACATCGCAAGATAGACGCTTCGCCCGATCCACGGGAGCCGGTCCGGTTCAGGCCGGAGGGACTACAGGACAAGCGCAAAAAACAAACACCCCCGTAATGAAGGAGGATTCTTAAGGAACGTAGTTCCTTAAGCGATCTTTTGCTTCTTTTCGCTCGCGCGAAAAGAAGGCCCCGCCGCCGGCGAGGCGGCAAGCTGAAATAATGAAGAAAGCCGGAGCCGCCCCGCAGGGGCGGCGGAAGGGAACCCGCCATGGAAAACGAAACCACTCTGCAGCGGCGGCTGCAAGCCGCCATAGAAGAAGTCCCCCCCGCCGATGAGGGGCGGATCAAAGAAGCAAAATCCCACTGGGACGCCATAGCCAAGCCCCTCCACGGGCTTGGCCTCCTGGAGGACGTCATCTCCCGCATGGCGGGCGTCGCCCCCCTGTATCGGGAATACAAAAAATGTATTGTCAGCTTCTGCGCCGACAACGGGGTGGTGGCCCAGGGGGTCACCCAGACCGACAGCGGCGTCACCGCCATCGTGGCGGGCAACATGCTCGCCGGCAAGGCCAGCGTCTGCTGCATGTCCCGGGTCGCCGGGGCGGAGACGCTGCCCATCGACGCGGGCATGCTCACCGAGGTGGAGGGCCTGCGCTCCATTAAGGCTGCCCGGGGTACCCGGGACCTCTCCCGGGAGCCCGCCATGACCCGGCGGGAGTGCCTGTCGGTGCTGCTGGCCGGCATGGACCTGGCCGGGGAGCTGGCGGAAAAGGGCTATACCCTCCTGGCCGCCGGGGAAATGGGCATCGGCAACACCACTACCACCAGCGCCGTGGCCGCCGCCCTCCTGGGCCGTCCCGCCGGGGAGATGACCGGCAAGGGCGCGGGCCTTTCCGACGCGGGACTGGCGAAAAAGATCGCCGTCATTGACGCCGCCATCGCCCTCCACCGGCCTGACCCGGCGGACCCGGTGGATGTGATCAGCAAGGTGGGCGGCTTCGACATCGCCGCTATGACCGGGTTCTACCTGGGCTGCGCCCTGCACCGCGTGCCGGCCATTATGGACGGCTTTATTTCCACAGCCGCCGCCCTGGCCGCTGTGCGTCTGTGCCCGGCGGTCCGGGACGCCCTGACGGCCTCCCACCTCTCCGCCGAGCCGGGAGCGGGGTACGTCATGGAGTCCCTGGGCCTCACTCCCCTGCTGAGGCTGGGCATGGCCCTGGGGGAGGGCACCGGGGCGGCCTCCGTGATGCCCCTCATCGACATGGCCCTGAGGGTCTACTTCGACATGCCCTCCTTCGACGGCATCGGCATCGACGCCTACCAGCCGCTGTGAGCGGGCGGCTGATCCTGGCCTATGGCGGCAGCGGCAGCGGCAAGTCCGCCTGGGCGGAGAGAACCCTCTTGGCGGAGGCGGCGGGGTCGCCGGGGAGCCGGGCGGTCTATCTGGCGGCTATGGAGACGTCCTCTCCCGAGGCGGCGGCGCGGATCGCCCGCCACCGGGCCATGCGGGCCCGCCACGGGGCTGAGGCCGGGCTGGAATTTATCACCCTGGAGCGGACGGCGGACGTTGGCGGCGCGGCGGTTCTGCCGGGGGACTTTATTCTGCTGGAGGATCTGGGAAACCTGCTGGCCAATGAGATCTGGCTGCCGGAGGGCGCGGGATGGGACGGCGCGGCGGCGCGGATTCTGTCCGGCATCCGCACCCTGCTGGACCGCTCGCCGCTGCTGGTGGTCGTCAGCGGCGACGTGTTCGCCGACGGGGGCGGGTACGATGGGGACACCATGGCCTATATCCGCCTGCTGGGGGGGCTTCACTGTGCGCTGGCGGCTCTGGCGGAGCGGACGGTGGAGGTGGTGTGCGGCATTCCCCTGGAGCAGGCTTAGGGGAGAAGACACAAAGCGGACCGGGGGATGATCCCGGTCCGCTTTGTCTATCTGTATGTACGATGTTACCTGGGGGGCATGGTGCTGCGGCCGTTGAGCCGTCCGCCCTCCTCCACCTCCAGAAGGGGGGTGGAAATGTCGCCCTCGATACTGCCGGTCTTCTGCAGCAGCAGACGCTCCTTGGCGGCGACAACGCCCTCGATGCGGCCCGCCATACGGATCACGTCCGCCGTGACGGGACCCTTTACCATGCCTGTGGACGCGACGATTACCGCGCCCTGCAAGTCAATTTCCCCCTCCACGGTGCCCTCTACCTGGATGATGCCCTCGCCCCGCAGGGTGCCGGTCACCGTCGCGCCGGCGGCGATTACCGTACTGCTGGGCGCCTCGGGCAGGGTGGGGATGTCCTCATACTGCTCCTGGACCAGGGCCTCTTCCTCCTCCAGCCGCGCCGGCCTGCCAAACAAACCCATAGAGATTCTCTCCTTCGTGTTGTGTATTGCCCAAGTGGGCCGGAAACTGTCTGTATTTTACCATAGCTTCCGCCGTTTGGCAAGGGGGTGGGCGTTTTTGTGGAAAAACCGATCCGATCCAACGCGGTTTCCCATTTTATGGAGGATTTCCGCAGAGGGCGGCAAAAACCTCTTGCGGGAATGGAGAAAAAACGCTATAATGGACAGCATGGAACAGAGGAGCCGCCTATCACGTCAGATGGAAAGGAGTACGCTATGAGCTATTTTGAGGAGATGACCCAGAAAGCGCGGGCCGCGGCGACCACCGCCGCGGAGAAGGTCAGGGAGGTCGCCGATACCGCCAAGATCTCCGCCGCCATTATCGCGGAGAAACGGGAGCTGGACAAGAGCTACCGCGCAATCGGCCAGTGGTATGCCTGCGAGCACGCCGGCAGCGAGGTCCCCGAGGCGATTGCCGACGTCATCGCCGCCGTCCGCGCGTCCCAGGCCAAGATCGCCGAGCTGCAGGCCCGGCGGGAGGAGGCTGAGTCCGCGGAGGCCGTCGAGCCGGAGGAGGGCCGGGTCTGCCCCGTCTGCGGCAAGATCAGCAATACCAAGTTCTGCCCCCACTGCGGCGCGCCGCTGGAGTAAGAACCTGTGAATACAGGTTCTAAGGGAACGCGCAAAAATGAGGAGCCTCGGGCTCCTCATTTTTGGATGGAGGGACATGTATGCTGGACAGAAGCGAGATCGGCAAGCGCGGCTACCTCAACGAGCCGTACCGCCTCTTCCACCTGCGGGACAACCGGGCCCTGGCCCTGGACTACCACTACCACGAGTTTGACAAGCTGGTGCTGCTGCTGGGCGGCCGGGCCACCTACCATATCGAGGGCCGGAGCTATCCCCTCCAGCCCATGGACATCCTGCTGGTGAGCCGGAACCTGATTCACCTGCCGGAGGCGGAGCCGGGGCTGGACTACGAGCGGATGGTACTGTGGATCGACCGGGACTTCATGTCCCGGCACAGCGTCCCGGGGTCGGAGCTGTCGGACTGCTTCACCCTGACCGCCCGGCGGGGCGTCCATCTCCACCGTCCCCGGGGGGAGGAGCGGAGCCGCTGGCGGGCCCGCTTCGAGGAGGTGGAGGCCGCGGCGGGGGACAGGGGCTTCGCCGCGCCGCTGCTGGCGGACACCTGCGTGCTGCGGCTGCTGATCGAGCTCAACCGCGCGGTCCTGGCGGCGCCGGAGGAGGCGGACCCCACCGCCTACCGCTTCGACCCCAAGATGGAGGAGGTCACCCGGTACATCCTGGCGCACTTGGCGGAGGAGCTGACCATCGACCGGCTGGCCGGAGCCTTCTTCCTCAGCCGGTACTATTTGATGCACCGCTTCAAGGAGGTCTACGGCTGCTCCGTCCACCAGTACATCCGGCAGAAGCGGCTTCAGCGGGCGGCGGAGGCCATCCGCCGGGACGTGCCGGTGCTGAAGGCCGCCGAGGACGCGGGCTTCGGGGATTACTCCGTGTTCCTCCGGGCCTTCCGGGCGGCCTACGGAAAGAGCCCCCGGGAGTGGAAGTAGCCCGCGCAGAAAAAGCGGCGGTTGGAGAATATGAACGCAAAGGCCCGTGGGAGCGTATGCGCTCCCACGGGCCTCTCTGTGTCCTTCGTGCGCGTCCTTACTGGAAGTTTTCCACCATCCGCACGGCAATGGCCAGCGCCTGCTCCCGGGTAGCGTTGGCGTAGTGGTTGGCCTCCTGGGCGGAGGTAGTGTTGGCAGGGGCGAATTTATTGTCCCCGATGCCGTTGATGATCTGGTTGAACGCCATGAAATAGACGCTCTCCCTCGCCCAGCCGGAAATCTCCCCGTCGTCCGCGAAGGGAGCGGGCTGGGTGAAGCTCAGGGGAAATTTTGCATCCTCCGCATAGCTCCATCCGGGCATGGTGGCCCGCTTGAACACCCGGGTGAGCATGGCGGCCGCCTGCTCCCGGTTCAGAAGCCGGTCCGGGGCGAAGGTGTCCGCCGAGACGCCCACGGCCACATTGAGGTTATAGGCCTTGAGCATCTCCGGGTCCGAGCAGTCGGTGAAGGGGTTCACCACCGCGGGCAGGGCGGAGACGCCGGAGAGCTTCTCGTAGGTTTTTACCGACACGGCGGCGAACTCCAGACGGGTAATGGGGTCGGTCATCACGGCCCCCTCCAGGATGTCCGGGATCAGGCCGTACTCCTTGGCCTTGTCGATCTCTGTTTCCGCCCAGGCGCTGGTAACGGGCTTTGAGTTCAGCGCCAGGACGGCGTCGATGTCCGCCCCGGGCCAGCGGCTGTTGGGGTACTCCTTCAAGTCCGTGAGACGCACATAGCGGAAGCGTCCGCCCTCGGGTACCTTTCCGTTCAGGTCCAGGCCGGTGGTCCTGCCCTTGGCAGTACCCACATCGTACCAGGTGGTCAGGTCGCTGCTGACCGCCACCTGGGTGGCTTCCGCATCGGGGCCGATCTCAAAGACGTAGATGTCCTCCCCCTCGCCGTCAATGATGCTCACGTTGAACTCCAGCACCAGCACGCCGCCGGCTCCCAGGCATAGATTGGTATAGTCGCTGCTTCCCTCGACGTAATCCGGCTTGCCCAGGGTGCTGTTCGGATCCTGCTCGGGCTCCATCTTGGTCCAGGGGCTGCCGGGGGTGAACTCCACCACCCGGGTGGCGAAGGAGTATTCCCCGTCCTTGACGGTGCGCTCATCGCCGTAGCGGTCTGTAAAGGTGTAGTCCGCGGCGTAGGCGGCGGGGACCATCGCCAGCAGGGATGCCAGAACCAGAACCAAGGAAAGCGCTCTTTTTTTCATGTGATTTTCCTCCCAAAAATGATGTGGAAAGACGGAGTATATTCTGTATTTCCTCATGATCCAGTATAGGCCATGACCGGTGAAAAGTCAAGGGACTTGGCAAAGCCCGGGGCCGGGCCGCTCACAAGAGCTCCCCATACTCCGCCAGCGCGTCCAGGGCCTTCTGATTGGGCCGGTAGAGGTAGCGGCGCCCGCCCTGGTCCGGCTCCCGGTCGAACCACCCCAGGGCGTTGCGCCCCAGGATTACGCCCGTGTTAGGGGGGCCACCCGCCTTTTTCACGTCCTCCGCCCGCATGGGCCCACGTTCCCGCAGCAGCCGCGCCACCCACAGGGCCTGCTCCTTGTAGGCCGTCAGGATTTTCTTCCGGGTCACGCCGCCGGTGTTGGCGCTGCCGGTGCGGCCTTCGTGCTCCCGGATCACCGCCAGACGCCGCTTCCTGTCCCGTCGGGGGGCGGACGCCTCCTTGGGATGCACCGCCACGTCCACCTGTCCGATTCCCGTGCTGGTGAAGCCCACAAAGATGAGCCCCAGCTCCAGCCGCCGGCACAGGGAGGTCATTTCCGGGATGCGGGGGGACAGGTACCCCCGCCTGGGCAGGGGCACCGCCACGTACACCCCGTCGGCAATCCGCTGCCGGTCCATGGCCTGATAGACCAGCTCCAGGGTAAATCCCCGCTTGAGCTCCACCACGATCAGCTCCCCGTCCCGCAGGGCGGTGATGTCGCAGTCCCGGACCTCTCCCTTGACCTCATAGCCCAGCCCCTCCAGGTAATCCCGGACCGGGCCGTACAAATCGCTTTCCCGCAAGCTTTCCATCAGTACCTCGATCCCGCGCAACCTGCGGATTTTCCCGTAATTGCGCCCTGCAATGTTTTTTCCTTTTCCTGTTCCCAAGAAAAGGCCGTCCTTGTTACAGCGCCGCCAGCGTCAGCTCGGCGGCCCGCAGTCCGTCGGCGGCGGCGGACAGGATGCCTCCGGCGTATCCCGCGCCCTCGCCGCAGGGCCGCAGTCCCCGGACCGCCGACTGCCCGCTCTCGTCCCGCAGAATCCGCAGCGGACAGGAGGACCGGGTTTCCACCGCCGTCAGTACCGCGTCCGGATCGGCATAGCCCCGGACCTTCCGGTCCAGAACCGGCAGCGACTCCGCCAGGGACTGGCAGACAAACGCCGGCAGAACCTCCCACAGATTACACCATTTCACCCCGGGCCGGTAGGTGGGTAGCACCTTCCCCGGGCCGGCGGAGGGCCGGCGGAGCAGGAAATCCTCCACCCGCTGGGCGGGGGCGATGAACCCGCCGCCTCCGGCGGCATAGGCCCGCTCCTCCAGCTCCCGTTGGAAGGCGACACCCGCCAAGGGCCCGCTCCCGGGAAAATCCTCCGGCGTCACGCCAACCAGCAGTCCGCCGTTGCAGTTCGCCCCGTCCCGGGCGAAGCGGCTCATGCCGTTGGTCACGGCCCGCCCATCCTCGCTGGCGGCGGCCACCACCTCCCCAC
>VSNB01000110.1 GCA_009774055.1 Clostridiales bacterium | reverse complement strand
GATTGTGCAATGACCGCATCGAGCGGTCATGCACAATCCATTCTGCGCGGCCACTCGATGTGGCCGTCGCAGAATCGCTGCTTCTTTTCGCTCGCGCGAAAAGAAGGCCCCCGCCCCGGCAGGGGCAAAGTGAAAATAAGAAAATACCCCCGCCGCCCCGCAGGGGCGGCAAAAAGGAGACTGCCATGCCAAAACCGACCAGAGCCTTCGGTTATATCTGCCCCTCCTGCGGCAAGCCCGTCTACGGAGAAAGAACCCACTTTGCCCTCTGCGCCTCCGCCATCGGCCTGGTCTGCGACTGCGGGCACAGCGAACTGACCGCAGAACCCATGCCCGACCACTACCGCGTCACCGTCCCCTGCGGCGTCTGCGGCGGAGAGCACCGGGCGGAAATTCCCGCCGAAAAGCTCCTCCACGGCGGCGGCGTGGGCCTCGCCTGCCCCGAAACCCGCCAGCTCTGCTGCTACATCGGCGACGTCCACCAGGTCCAGCGCGCCCTGCGGGATCTGGAAATTGCCGTCCAGAAGAAAAAGGACGCCGAGGACTCCTCCTTTATAGATGATGTCATCATGTACGAGGTCCTCTCCGAATTGAAGGACATCGCCGCCCGGGGCGGCGTCTCCTGCGCCTGCGGCGCAAAGGGCTGTTCGGTGGAGGTCCACGGCTCCGCCGTAGACCTGGTCTGTCCCGTCTGCGGCGGACGGCTGCGCCTGCCCGCCGCCACCGATGAGGACCTGGACCGTCTCTGCTGCCAGTACACGCTGACCATTCCGGGGAAAAAGTGATGCTGACGGCCTGTTTTCTCCTCTTTTTCGCTATGGTGGCCGGATGCCTCCTGGCGGGCTGGTCCGTGTCCTGGGCCCTGCTGGGAGGGCTGCTGCTGTTCTGGGCCCTGGGCCGGAAGCAGGGCTTTACTCGCCGTCAGCTCTGGGACATGGCCTGGGCCAAGTGCAAAAAATCCCTGATTGTGGTGCGGATCATCGTCCTCATCGGGGTCATCACCGGCCTGTGGCGGTGCGGCGGCTCCATCGCCTGCTCCATCGTCTGGGGCGTGGGCCTGGTAACGCCAAAGCTCTTCCTGCTGCTGGCCTTCCTGCTCTGCGCAGCCTTCAGCTACGTGCTGGGCACCTCCTACGGCGTCAGCAGCACCCTGGGCGTTATCCTCATGGCACTGGCCCGCTCCGGCGGCGTGGACCCCACCATTACTGCGGGAGTAATCCTCTCCGGGGTATACTTCGGAGACCGCTGCTCCCCCGCCTCCTCCGCCGCCAGCCTGGTAGCCGCCGTGACAGACACGGACCTCTACCGCAACGTCCATCAGATGCTCCGCACCGCCGCCCTGCCCACCCTGCTGACCCTGGGGGCCTATCTGATCCTCTCCTTCCGCCATCCGCTGGAGACGGTGGACGGCGCGGTACTGGGTGCCCTGGAGGAGCGGTTCGTCCTCTCCTGGTGGACCCTGCTGCCGGCGGCAATTATGTTCCTGCTGCCTTTGTTCAAGGTCCCCATCCAATGGACCATTACCGCCAGCGCGGCCACCGCCGCCATTTTGGCCGTGGCCGTGCAGGGCTTCTCCATCGGCGAGGTCCTTTCCGCCGCCTGGAGCGGCTACCACCCGGAGGAAGAAGCCCTGTCCGCCGTACTCTCCGGAGGCGGGATCACCAGCATGGCGGTGAGCTACGTTATCGTCGCCCTGACAGGGCTGTACTCCGGCATCCTGGAGGGCACCGGCTCCCTGCGTCCTCTCAGCCAGCGGGCCGGGGAGCTGGCCCGGAAGATCGGCCGGTTCCCGGCGATGATCGCCGTCTCCTTTCTGTGCGCCGCCGTACTGTGCAACCAGGCAGTCACCAGCATGATGGGCGCACAGCTGCTGGAGAGCGCATATGATGATCGGGAAGAGCTGGCGATGGATATTGAGAATTCCGGCATCCTGATCGCGGGCCTGATCCCCTGGTCCATCGCGTGCAGTATCCCCCTGGCCATGCTGGGCGCGGGCAATGGAGCGATCTTGTATGCGTTCCTGCTGTGGCTGATTCCGATTTGCTATCTGGGCACGAAAAAGAAATTTTATCCCCAGAACGGCCATCCATCGTCCCCGCCGCCCAGCAGGGGCGGCAAGAAAAAACGAGGTGAACCATGATCCATTTTCTCGCCAAGCATTTCATAAAGGACTACCAGAACACCTCCGACCAGGCGGTTCGACGCGCCTACGGCATCCTCTGCGGCTTTGTAGGCATCGCGCTGAACCTGCTTCTCTTCGCTGGGAAGCTCCTGGCGGGCATCCTCAGCGGCTCCATCGCCGTCACTGCCGACGCGGTGAACAACCTTTCGGACGCGGGGTCCTCCGTGGTCACCCTCCTGGGCTTTAAGCTGGCCGCCCAGGCCCCGGACAGGGACCACCCCTTCGGCCATGGCCGGTGGGAGTATGTCTCCGGGCTGGTCGTTTCTATGGTAATCCTGCTGATGGGCGTGGAACTGGGGAAAACCTCCGTGGAGAAGATCCTCGCCCCGGAACCGGTGGATTTCAGCCCGCTGGTAGCCGTAATACTGGGAATCTCCATCGCGGTAAAGCTGTACATGGCCTACTACAACCGGACGGCAGGAAAAAAGCTGTCCTCCGCCGCCATGTCCGCCACCGCTTTGGACAGCCTCAGCGACTGCCTGGCTACCTCCGCCGTACTGCTGGGGACCCTGGCGGGATATTTCTGGAATGTGCAGATCGACGGCTGGTGCGGCGCGGCGGTGGCTCTGTTCATCCTTTGGTCCGGCTTCGGCGCGGCCAGGGATACCGTCAACCCCCTGCTGGGCCAGCCCCCCTCCCCCGAGTTCGTGGAGCAGATCCGGGCGCTGGTACGATCCCACCCGGAGATCATCGGCATACACGACCTGATCGTCCACGACTACGGCCCCGGACGGCGCATCCTCTCCCTCCACGCCGAGGTGCCTGCCAGCGGCGATATCCTGGAGCTCCATGATGTGGTGGACGGGCTGGAGCGGCAGCTGAACGAGGAGCTTGGCTGTCTGGCTACCATCCATATGGACCCGGTGGTCAATGACGGCGGCCTCACCGCTGAGGCCCGGGACCGGGTAGCAGCGGTAGTACTGGTGATTGATCCGGGTATTTCCATCCACGACTTCCGGATGGTTCCCGGGCCGACCCACACCAATCTGATCTTTGACGCGGAGATTCCATATCAGTGCACCCTGTCCGACCAGGAGGTACGCAGGCGCATCCAGGCCGCCGTCCAGGCGCTGGACAGCAGCTGGTTCGCCGTGGTGGGCGTGGAGAAGAGCTACGTATAGGGATCTGCGGGAGGCGCTTCGTAAAGAAGCGTCTATACGCACCAAAAAGAAGTTTTGTACCTTTTTTAAGGAGAAGAACCAGGTCGATTTCGGCCTGCAAAGCACTTGCGATTCTGAAACGACCACTCGATGTGGCCATTCGTAATCCATGGACGCGAACTTTTGTAAAGTGTTTTTAATAGTCTGACCGGGCGTCTTCCGAAAAGGAAGACACCCGGTTTGTGTGTCAAAAAACCTATCCAAAATCCGGAGGAAAATAAAGGCAGCGAGCAAAGAGATGTCTTATAGCAATTGTTCGGATAGTTTTCTTGACATGCAGAGGGACCGGGGCGTATACCCCGGTCCCTGTTTTTCGTTTTCCGCCGTCATTTCCCGCAGAGCCCGCATGTTCCGCATCGCCGGCGCATATACATGGACCATAACGGGATAGGGAGTGTTGGGCCTTGAAGGGTAATATTGAGGAGCGGGCCTGCGAGCTGGCCGCCTACATCATTGAAAACCGCACCACCGTGCGGGAAGCCGCCAGGCGGTTCGGAATCAGCAAGAGTACGGTACATATGGATGGGGTAAAATAGAACGGTTAATATGGATCGTCAAGTAGAGCAGTAAGGCCAGCACCTGATTGTGGGTGCTGGCCTTGTTATGCTATTTCCTATCATTCTAAATCGTCTCGATCAAGCAATCAAGTATAGCCTCAATCTTATGCTGCTTCTCCAAGTCCAGCCCTCCCAGCTTCTCCGCCAGAGGTGTCCATCGAATGGGAGTATCCACCGTAACATAGGCTGACAGGATGGCATCAGCTCCGGTTCCAAGGGCGTTGCAGATGTCAATCAAGGTAGGCAGGGCTGGCATCAGTAACCCACGTTCAATCCGTGAGATCGAGTTGGAGGCCACATCCGTTATCTCCGCAAGCTGCTCCTGTGTCATGCCTCTCTCCTTGCGTATGCGCTGTATAGCCTGTCCTCCCTGCTTGAAGTCCACTGCTATCCCTCCTACGTCGATATTTCACCCATATTATGAGCGAACTAGACGTGTTAATTCCAGAACGCTATGGACAAAGCTCGACGTATAGAGTATAATTAGAAGCAACTCTTTGCGGAGGTGTTCCCCTATGCTGGATAGTTGCTGTGCCTTCACAGGTCATCGGCCACACAAACTCCCATGGCGGTACAATGAAGCTGATGGTCGTTGCTTGACCTTGAAAGCAGCATTGTCAGAGCAGATCACACGATTTGAACCACATGATTTCATAGCTATTCATTAGCCACTGTGGTTTTTTAATAAAGTCCTCCGAAAGCCTTGCAAATAAAGGATTTTTCGCATTGTCCTCGCCGTATCCCTTTATCTGATTTCACGCATTGTTGTCCTTAACTTGACCCCGCATAAGGGAAAAATCAAGGGAAGGAAAAGCTGGTAACAAACTATAAAACAGCGTGGCAATCGGGGAACTGTGACGTATGTGCGAATATATTATAGCGGAGGATTTCAAAATGGACAAGTACATTTTTGACGAAAGCAACGGCCTGTGGTATGAGCTGATTGGCGACTACTACTTTCCCTGTCTGACTGTACCCGCTGAAGAAAAACAACCTGTCGGCATATGGGGCCAACGGCACCTGCGGTACATTAGGGAATACCGCAAGGCCCGCTATACCAGCTTGTTGCTCGGCGGCAGCCTGAACAGCTATCTTGCCGATATTGACCAGCAGGCGCAGGAGCGGTTGGACATCATCATCCGGCAGATGGCCCAAGCTCAAGGCATTACCGAGACACTGAAAGTTACCGACCAAATGGCATGGGTTGGCAGGGTAAATAATATCCGGGCATCGGCAACCGAAATCGTGAACAAGGAAATCATATACGCATAAGGCTAAATGGCGGCGGGGATATATCCTCGCCGCCATTGTTACCTGTCAATCCGTGGGCTTGCCCTTATTGGCTGCGCCTGATACAATGGAGTTCAAATTGAAAACTAAATTTTTCCGAAAAATCTTGTAAGGTTTTCAGATATTTCCTGTCTTATAGGTTGAAGGAACCTTCAAAGCATGGGAAAGGGGGAGATTGTATTGGAGGACAGTCAAATTGTAGAGCTATATTGGCAAAAGAATGCGGACGCCATATCTGAAACCGCCAACAAGTACGGCCCATACTGTTTCACGATAGCCGACAACATCCTGCACTGTGCTGAGGATTCCGAGGAGTGCGTCAATGATACCTGGCTCCACACATGGAACGCCATACCGCCGCAAAAGCCCAATGTGTTTCGGATGTTTTTGGCAAAGATTACCCGCAACCTTTCGTTCAATCGCTTTAATGCAAGATGTGTTGACAAGCGGGGTGGCGGTGAAATTATTCTTGTTCTGGACGAACTGGGAGAATGTGTTGCTGGCGGGTCGGATGTTGAGACTGCGTATGAGGCTGCGGAATTGGAACAGTGTATTTGCCGCTTTGTTCGGACACTCCCGGAACGGGACAGAAATGTATTTGTGCGCCGCTATTTCTTTACCGAGCCAATACCCGCAATTGCAGAACGGTATGGTTTAACTGTAAACAATATCACAGTAATTCTTAGCCGGACACGGAAGAAACTTAAAGTTGAACTCACAAAGGAGGGGTATTTATGAACAGTAAAGACCTATATAATGCGATTGGCAAAGTGGATGATGACGTTTTAGAGCAAAGCGAAGTTGCCAAAAAGAAAATCGGCTGGTTAAAGTGGGGGGCTTTGGCGGCGTGCCTTTGCCTGACAGTGGGGGCACTTCTTTGGCCTAAAGGCCCACAGGTAGCGGTAAAGGAAATTGGAAGCCTGGAGGAAGCGGCGGCGTCTTACGGCGATCATCTGCTGGCCGAACGGCTGTCAGCCCCCGGCGTTCGAACCACTGGTATCCGCCTGAGCTATACGAAGGGCGGGGATGCCTCCGACCCTGCCGCTTGGGACACTCTGTCGGTCACAGGAGATTACAACGGCCAGGACTTTATCATGGATTGCAATTTTAACGGTCAGGGGAAGCAAACAAGCTCCGCCGAAGCCTATGCGGTAACCCAATATGGCGATGTAGAGGTAACAATTTACCAGGAGGAAAGCGGCTGGAGCAATCGTAAGCCGTTCCTCTATCGGGCCGAGTTTACTTTGGACAACGTGGCCTACAATCTATCCATCCATTCTGATAAACCGGAGGATATTTACACCTATCTGGACCTGGTTCTGGGTGAAGCTGAAATCGGCGGGAATCAGTCTGGAGCTACGCTGACCGATGTACTGGGCTTTGGCGTATGCCGCATTGAGATGGAGGAAATTGCCCCTTACCAGTACAGGTGGCACTACTACGTTAAGGTGGATGGCGAGGACGTATGTGTGGCGGAACAGTTTGGCTATGACGGGCCTGAAGCATGGAGCCGGGATTTGGATGGCGATGGTGTGCCTGAATTGATTTGCAATAGCACCTATGGAGACGGAGTTGAAAGTGTTATTGTCTATCGCAACAACAACGGCATTATTGAGGTCGGCAACGTCAGGAAGTCCTACTATGAGGAAAAGTTTGGCTGGACTCATGTTTTGGAAGGCGGTACATTCAGTCTCCCTGTTGAGCGATACGACCCGGAACAGGGTGTTTTTACTGCAACCGATTACTACACCCAAGGCTACGATGATCCGGTAACAGTGGAGTTCGATGATGGTTTGGAACCCTTTGAGTTCTTTCCATTCAAACATTTACCCGTATAATTTATAGCATTATAGTCAATGTAAGCACCGCACAGCGAACTAAGCCGTGCGGTGCTTTTTTATCTGCTGTCCCTGTCAACGACCCTCCTGCGTGGCTGTGGCTGTCGCTGTCTACCCTCGTCCTGCAACCGCCGCAGCCGTTCCCGGACGCTTCTCGGTTCCGGGGAACGCTCTTTTACGGCGGGCCGCTGGCGCTCCTGCACCTTCCGCTCCCACTCGGCCATCTCTCGGTTATACTGGCTGACAACGGCCTCGGCCTTGCGGTAGGTGGTCGTAAACGCCTGCACATCGGGATAGCCCTCCGCCTGGACGATGGACGGAAGTGCGTCCAGCCTGTGGCCGATCTCCTGCTCCGTCCGCTGTATCTGCCCAGCGATGTCTTTGCGTTCCTTGGTCTTAAAGATACCCGTGGCGGCGGCAAGCTGCTGTTTCAAGTCTGGCAACACATCCTCCTGCAAGTATCGGATGCCTTTGGCCTCGTCCCGCACTCGTATCATCAGGCCCCGCATGGCTCGGAACTCCGCCATATCAATGTCCAGCGTGGGCTTCGGTGGCATTGCCCGCTGGCGGATCAACCCTTGCAGGAAGTCCTTTGCTTTGCCTACGATTGCCCGGAACAGGCTGGGGAGCCACCCGGCCTGGTGGATAGACTGCCGCACCTTCTCGTGTATCTCAGCCTGCTTGACCTCCAATATCTCCGCTTCGGAAATGCCCGTCAGGAGCGCCATGTCCGCCGTTCGGTTCCACTCCTGACGGGCGGCGTTATCCGCTTTGATTTCTTCCGCCCTGGGATTGTTCTTGCCTATCTTTTTGGTGGGTAGATATACGCTCTGCGGGTCGAATACCTTTAGCTGCTGTTCTGGGTCTGAGATATAGCGGTTGATAAGGCCGGTATAGAACTCCTTGACCTCGGCCACAAAGCCCTCCTGCTTAAAGCGGGTGTCTTTAACGCTGAACATATGGCTCTCGTAGACCTCGCCCTTTTTAATGGCGGTACAGCCGGGGCGTATTCGCCCGTCCTTCCCGGTGATCTCCTTCTTGGTGCGGACGTGCCTCCCCGCCTCGTCATAAAACATACTTCGGGTGGCAATCTTGACCACCGGCTCCAGGAGCAAGCGCCGCTCACTGAAAATCAGGTGGATGTGGTAGTTGGTCTTGGCCTTGTTGTGGTGCAGGCCGGACACACACTCTACATTGTACCGCTTTTGAAATTCCTCCGTGAACTTTGCCAGAACCCGCTGCGGGTCATAGCGTGTGAACTTCTCCGGCAGGGCGATGATGAACTCCCGCGCCTCAATACACGTCCCCTTGGTGCCACTCCGCTTGAACTCCTGCTGGTTTTCCCTTGCGAGGGAAGTCCAAAAGGCGGCATCGGCGGTGTTATAGGTGGCGTATAGATTTTCTTGTCTGGCGGGGCTGGTGATATAGGAAATGCGGCCTTTGACATTGGACAGCTTCGACATTTGGATGAAGCTGTGTCTCGTCATGCCTCCGTCCCTTCTCCGGCTGTGTCAGCCGGTGCGTGGAGCGGCAGCGGAACGCAAGGGCGATTTGGGGCAGTCTGCCGCTGTGCGGACTGCCCCAAATCGCACCGCCGCGCCAGCGGCGGAAGCCCCCGGCAGGGCGAAATACACAGAGTACAAACCGAAGGTTTGTGCGATGGGTGTATTTCGCTCTCAAACGGCGAGGCCTTTGTGGTGGCGTTCGCTCCGCTCACGCCCTTTTGATTTGCCCCCATCACTCCACGCCCCGCACATCGTCCCTGACCAGTAGATTCCGCCCCTGGTTGGCCGACATGAACCGCTCCAGTGTGTCGCTGCGGATGATTGTCTTGCGCCCGACCTTGAGAACAGGCAGCTTTCTCCACTCCACCAGCTTCCGCATGGTGTTGCGTCCGATGCCGCTGCACTCGGCGGCTTCCTCGATTGTCATACCCATTTTAATCGTCGTCATTGATGTCAACCCCCTTCGATGTACTTATTTTACAACTACTGACACTTTATTATAATCAAGCCACCGCCACTTGTCAACTCATTTTAAGAGAAATTTATAAAATAATTTGAAAATAGGGTTGCAAATTAAAATCGCTTGTGCTATACTAACACTTGATCGGAGGTGAATTTCTTGGATAACGCAGAAATGCTTACTCCAAAAGAGGTCGGCAAACGCATCAAAGAGCGCAGAAACGAGATTGGTATCTCCATGCCGGAGCTTGGTCGGCGGGTGGGGGTCAACAAGTCCACCATCCAGCGGTACGAAACGGATGGGGTCAATCCAAATCGCAGCATGGTTATCAACGGTTTGGCGGACGCCCTGCAAACCACCCCGGAATGGCTCACAGGTCTATCCGAGGAAAAGGAAATCAAAGAAGATGATAGCCGATTCATCTGTGAGAGCGAGGTCTTGGAGCATCTGAACGACTTCCTTGACGCTGTAACCAAAACGGTACAGCCGGAAATCCAGCAGCGGTTCCTTACATCTATGCTGTGTCTGCTGATCGACCTGTTCTCCATCACGGCCCAGCACTACGGCAGGACGTTGGATGAGATCGACCGGCTTGCCGAGGATGAAAACCTCAAAAAATCCATCCAGCAGTACACCATCCACGTGGATGACATCATCGTACCGGTCTTTCGTCGGGAGATGGATGCTCCAATCGAGGACATGAAGCGGTTCCTGGACGGGCTGCTACATATCTTCGACAAAGGGCGTACCAGAGTAGATACAGTTTACCTGTATAACATCTTGCATGACGCCCAGGTGCGGCTGAACGCCGCCAACGATTCCGTGGCACCTTGACAACATAATATGCCGGGAAAACCCGGCAGAAATGATGGAACGCACATCATACGTCACAGGCCCGATTGCCACGGATAGAAAGGAGCATTT
>VSNB01000011.1 GCA_009774055.1 Clostridiales bacterium | reverse complement strand
TGTTGCCCCCCCTTGCCGCCGAAAAACTACAAAATTTCTTCGGCGTTTTCTTACAATTTCAAATTGGCGTTGACAGAGGGCAGCATGGAGGAAACCTCCTACAAGAGCCTGAAGGCAGATGGGATCATCGATCTCTATGGCTCCGGACACATCACCAGCTGCGTTCACAACGGCCCTTTTGCGTTGTGGCTGGACCTCTACGAGGGGGATGCCAAGGCGCTGGAGCAGGCGTTCAAGGCTGTAGGACAGGCGGAATAAAAGCGGAGGGAGGAAACCATGATGGAGATGAAAGTCCTGCTGGTGGACAGCGACCAGCGGCTGTGTGCGGAATTGGTGGTCATGCTCCATATGTTTCAGTGCTTCCGGGTGGTGGAGAATGTGCAGACCGCGGAGGAGGCCATTGCGTACGTCCAGTCCAACGAGGTGGATGTTGTCTTTGCCAACCACCAGCCCGCCGACCCCCGCGTTACCAGCGGCGGGGAACATCTGGCCGCCGTCCTGGGGCAGAGCTGCCCCCATATCCAGGTGGTGATCTATTCCAATACGGCGGAATGGGCGTACAACGCCTACCGATGCCAGTGCGCCGGGTATCTGCTGGTTCCCTTCGATCCCCTGGCGCTCCAGTCGCTGGTCAACCGGCTGCGCTATGTGTTTGACCTTCAGCAGGCCAAGCGAGAGGTGTCTAACCGCAGCATCATGATCAAGACCCGCAGCGGTTACCAGCTCACTCGGCTCAGCAACATTCTCTTCATTGAACGCAGCAACCGGAAAAACCGCATTGTCACCACTGATGGCCAGGAAATCGCGCTGCTGGGGTATACCATGAATCAACTGGAAGATATGCTGGACGGCTGCGGGTTCTACCGCTGTTATCAATCCTTCATCGTCAATCTGTCCCAGGTGGCGGCTGTCCGGGCGGATAATGACGCAAAAATTTATACGATTCGTTTTAAAGACTATGAGGGAGAGATACTGCTCAGCCGGGAAAAATACGCGGAACTGGTGGCGCTTCTAAAGGGACGGTACGCGAGGATCAATATCTGACGCTATGCGTTTGACTGCTGTATGGACCACATCCGTCCCTCAATGGAAAGCCTTATGCGGTGGATGAACCACAGCTTATAAGAACAGCAAGGGCCTGCGAAAATATCTCAATTTTTTCGCAGGCCCTTGCTGTTCTATTCTGATTGCCCCTATTGCGCATGCTGTTCCTTTGGGGATATTTCCTTTTGCGCGAAACCACTCGCCGGACACCCAAGCGGAGCAGCGGCCCCAACCGTCTGACCGGATTGCTCTACTGCGCCGACTGCGACGCGAAGCTGACCCACCACAACAGTCTTGTTCAAGGCAAGTACATTGACGATGCCTTTATCTGTTCCAGATACCGAACGCCTACGGAGCATTGCTATCCCTGACCTTCGGGACGACCTACTCCTCTTTCTGGAACACATACCCACACGCACAAGCGAAGTCGTCAATCAGCCGCCCCTTAACGGTGAACACTTCCACTTCATCACCGCAGTTTGGGCAGACACGCTCCTCCAGCACAGGCGTCTTGTTCTTTTCTTCGCATCCGCCGAGAACACTCATTTTTCAATACCTCCCTATTCTTGATAAAAAGATCGACTTACAGCCCTAGCTTGCCAACAATCCCCTGCAACGCTTTACGAACGGGGGAATCCGCAGGAAGCGTCACCGTGGGACGGCCATCGCAATCATATTGGTAGACCAGATCATCATGAGGAACGACCCCCAGCAATTCCAGACCCTGCTTTTCAATTTCCTCCCGTGTTCCCTCATTCAGCTCCCCGTTAGGCGCACGGTTGACGATCAGCGCCACACGCTCCGTTTTCAAACCCAATTCCTTAATGAGCTGTGCGATCCGGCCAGCAGCCTGGACACCCCGGCGGGAGCAGTCACTGACCAGGATGGTAGTATTCATGTTAGGCAGCAGGCCCCGGCTGATATGCTCCAGTCCGGCCTCATTGTCCACCACGATGTAGGGATAGTTCCCCTCCAGCTTTTGCATCTGCGTTTGCAGCAGGCCGTTGACAAAGCAGTAGCACCCCTGTCCTTGGGTGCGGCCCATCACCAGAAGATCAAAGTCATCGTCCTCCACCAGCGCGTCATTGAGCCGCATCTCCGCCCAGGTGTTTTTCTGCATCCCCACCGGCAGGGCGTTTGTCCCTGCCCGTTCAATTTCCTCCCGGATTTCTCCCAGGGTACTTTCGACCTCAACGCCCAAAACTTCATTCAAGTTGGAGTTGGCGTCAGCATCCACCGCCAGCACGGGCCTCCGCCCTGTTTCACAGAGATACTGGATGAGCAATCCGCACAGAGTTGTCTTACCTACACCGCCTTTTCCGGCCATTGCAATAACATGAGCCATATTTTCACGTCCTTTCAAAATTATGTTGCCGCCGCTTCTTTCACAACAAAATAGCCGCTGACCATATCTGCTTCCAGAATTTCTCCCTCTAAGGCCATTTCCCGATCCATCAAATCAGTAAAAATGACCATGCCATCGTCGCAGCGGATATGTGTGACATTTTTTAGAACAATGCGGCTGGGATGACGCTCCCCCTTATAAATTGTCGAGAGGCACATTCTTACACCAGACCTCCCGAAATCAGTCTCTGCGCCAATTCCTGCACACCAGAACAGCTGTTTGTAAGCTCTGCGCCAATCAAGCCAGCGGCGGCAATCTGAGAATCAGCGGGCAGGGTTGCCGCAATTTTTCCCGAATCCGCCACGGTATCCACCATGGCCTGCCGTGTATCGTCTGTAACTTTGTTGAGAACAAACCAAACCGGCTTGCCGATACTGCAGCCCAACTCCTGAATTTTTTTCGACAGCCGCAGGGATTCAAAAGAAGGATCAACGATCATCAGCAGCAGGTCAACGCCGTTGTCCACCCCCCGGCCGAAATGCTCAATTCCCGCTTCCATATCCATCAGAGCAAATTCGTTTTCCGACAACCGCAGGTTTGCGATAAACTGCTGAATAACATTGTTCATCGCGCAGGCGCAGCCCTCGTTGGCCTGATGAATCTTGCCGCTGGCCATGAGCATTACGCCATCCTTTTCGCCGCAGTACCCTTCCGGGATGTCAGAAAGCGCCCAGGGGCCGTCAAAGAATTTGTGGGCAAAGTTGGAAAGCATCATGTCTTTCAGCACATTCTCCTTGCCGCCAAAAAACGCGGTGAAGTCCTTGGGCAGTTCCATCCCAAGCTGGCGGTGCAGGCCATAGTTGGATTCATCCGAATCAACGACCAGCACCCGCTTTCCGGCGCGGGCCAGTGCCTTTGCCAGCAGAGCGGTGGTGGTGCTTTTTCCGCAGCCGCCCTTTCCGCAGATCGCTATTTTCATAGTGGTTCCTCCATTCGTTCATAAGATGCCCTCATTATAAAAAAATCGTCCAGGACTACAACCCCCGGCGGGGGATATAGTCCTGGACGATTTTCAGGAATGTGTGCGGAATCAGACAGAAATCAAAAAGACGTGCAGAACTTTCAACCTATGAACATTGCTTCGTATTGACGTTGGAGCCGGTCCAAGATGATCGTACCAACAGTTACAGCGTCTTCTATGGACAAATAGTGGTCAGCACTGCCGTCCAGAAACAGCCGCCCGGAGCCGTCAATCTCATCATCCTCCTCGGCCAGCCAGAGCTTCCATGTTACCGGGTACTGCGGGAGAAACGGAAGGACCGCGCAAAGGTCGGCGTTGGAATCCTCCAGCTTCGCACCCAACGCGGTACAGACCGCTTGCAAGTTTTCCAGCGGCTTTTTTCCAAAGTATTGAGCCATCGCCTGCTCACAGGTGCGGTCAAACCCGCCGCCGCGAGCCATTCCGTCCCGCAGCTCGCCAAAGGTAATGAATCTCTGGTTCAATGGCGTCCCGTCCGCCATCTCCAGGTAATGCAGGATCACCAGATGGTGCCATTCCTCCAACTGCGGTTCTATCGTGTAGGACGGATAATGGACAATGATGTTTTCACCCAAACTGGAAAACAAAAATGCCTGCTGTTCCTGGACAAATGTCACATGGGCCTTTTCCGCGATTTCCAGAGGCGAGCGCCCCGCGAGACGGTTCTGCGCCACTGCCAGCATCTCGGAAAAGGCCCGGTTTTCTTTCACTGCCATATCTAAAATATTCCTCCTGACTTCAAACTGTCTGTTTGGGGAAACTGCTGATCCCGCCCTTGATAAAGCGGTCGATCATATTCTGGACTGGACACCATTCTCCGTTTTCCAGATGGCTGTATTTCTTGCTGACCGCAAAGCAGCCGTTGATCTGGAAGTAAAACAATGCTTCCGCCTCCCTTGCTGAGAGGGAACCGGCTATGCGCTGTATCTCACAGATAAAATCGTCCTTATAGAGCTCTGCCAGCTTTTTTATTACAATGTGATCCAGCGCGTCATCAAACAAAATGCAGCGGAGTTCTTTGTTCTCCCGGACAAACCGGCAGAATGGATAGGCGCATTGCGGTCCGGTGCCGGTGTCCGAAGCGGCCATATAGTTCCGCAGATAATCCATATTGGCCAGCGCATCATCCAGCAGGGCGTCCAATACCTCCGAAATATTGCTGAAATGCGCGTAGAAGGTTCCCCGGCTGATCTCCGCCTCCCGGCAGATGTCCGCTACTGTGATCGCGTTGTAGTCCTTGTTCCGTTTGACCCGCAGAAAGGCATCTCCGATTGCCTTCTTTGTGTAAACAGTTCTGCGGTCAGTTTTTCGTGCATCCGCCATACGAAATCTCCTGATGATATTCAAGATTGTTTTGCAGTGTGATTTGCTGCATTATCACTTCCTGCGGTATATGAAAAAACAACCCGTTCTCCATTGACAGGGATTTTCACCTGTGTCAGATGTTTCTGAGCGGTGAATGTCCTAATATCATCGCTGGACAGCAGCGCATGGTTCACACTGTCCAAATGCGTGGCAACTATGGTGGAATCCGGCGCTTTCCGGCAGACGCTTTCTATATCCTGAAGATCCATGATAAGCCTGCCTGCCGGCATAGCTGCCGCGCAGCAATTCAGAACGATCACATCAGGGAAGTACTTGTCAATGGTCTGCTCCACACCGCTGTAATACACGGTATCCCCGGCAATGTAAAGCGACTTGGCTTCGCCGCGCAAAACGTAGCCGCTGGATTCCCCCATATATTCGACAGTTTCACGGTTATCACCATGACGGGCAGGCGCCTTTGTGATCGTGATGTCCCCGATTTTTATATCCTGTTCCCCAAAGACCGTGAGATTGCGAAAACCTATATCTGCGGCCAATTGCCGGTCGGTTTCATTCTGCACAAACACGGATATGTCATTGGGCAGGTAATCTTCTGTAAAGTGATCCGGGTGAATATGGGTCACTAAGCAAAAGTCCACATCGTTCAAGATTTCCGCCGGAGACAGCGGCAAATCATTCATGGGATTTTTTACGCCAATCATTTCTTCTTTTACAGGCTCGGCGGAAAAACCGACGCCCTTGTCCTGAAGCCACGGATCAAGAAGAATTGTGAAACCCCCATACTGAATTTTTAGCGTTGCGTTCCTTATTTGCTGAATAATCATAATGTCCTCCATCTTAAATAATAAAACCTATTCGTGCTATCTGCTGCCAAATCTTCTGCTGGCATTGGCCTTATAAATAGTACAAAACCGGACGATCGTCAGGGGGGCGCAATCTACAAACTGCTGCTGGCCCGAAGTCAGCCTTGCTTCCGATAGGCCGTGGGGAGCGCCGCAAATTGATTTTTGAACGCCGCCGTAAATTTACCCTGGCTTTCATACCCGACTGCCGCCGCAATCTCCGCTACGCTCATGTCGGTTTCCCGCAGCAGTTCAGCCGCCCGCTCCATGCGGTGTTTTTTGATATGCGCCGCAAGGGAGGCTCCATAGACAGATTTGAATACAGCTTTCAAGGTGGTTGGATTGATATGGTATTGTTTCGATAACTCCTCAATCGGGATCCTCCGCTCCATGTGCCGGATAAACTGGTCATGAATCATCCGGACGATCTCAATTTGTTCTGTGGGGTATTCCGTCAGCCGGTTTTGAGGAACAGCCTCCATCTGAACGAGGTACAGAAGCAGTTCCAGAACCTGTATTCTTTGGCAGGCGAGCCTCAGTCTTTCCGGCTGATCGTAAAAGGCCGCAAAGATACTCTCCGTCTGCTGGTTTCCCGCGAGAAATACCGCCGCGCTGCCCATATGGAATTTGTCTTGCAGAACTCCATGGAAAATCCCTGTTTCCGCAAGCAGCTCAGGCGGGTACGCAGATGCTTCCCGCAAATCGATTGAAATGGCGAGGCCCTGATACTGGCCCGTCGGGAAACGGAGGGTGGAATCGGTGCAGACATCCAATGTATGCACCGAAAAATCTCCGGGGTTCAGAAAAATGCTGCCGCTCTCCATATCCCACACGACTTGTCCGGTCCTGCAATGATTGATCTGTATGATATGCCCCATGGCCTCGTGCCGGTGAGAAAAAGAATCAGCTGCAATGTCCATATAAGACAACTCGATCCCCGGAAAAAGCGGAATGCGTTCCGTTCTGTCCCCTGGGGAAAATGGATTCAAACTATGCTCCATAAACCGCACCTCACCGCTTCGGACAAGTAATCTCCATGACCCGCTCGATCATCTGATGCAGCAGACGGCACTGCTCCGTGTCCGCCGCGCGGTAATAAACTTCTTTCCCCTCCCGGCGGCTGACGACCAGGCCGCTGTTTTTCAATGGCCGGAGGTGGTGGGACACTGCGGGACTGGACATTTTCATCATGGCGGAAATATTGAGAACACATTCTTCACAATGGCACAGCAGCCAGAAAATTCGGATTCTGGTGGTATCGTCAAGCTGCTTGAAGACCTCCGCTACCGTCTGAAAGTAGTCGATCCGGTCTAATTCCTCCTGCAATAAAGCAGTACCCTCCCCCTCACCATGCTGGTGGGGCAATCTGATCTCGTCCAAAACCAGCGCTCCTTTCTTCCTTGTTTTTTCCCAAATAGAAATTCCTTTTGCCCGTTTGGCAGGGAATACTCCGTGGGCATTGACTTATGCCGCTGAGGGTATTATACTGCGGTCACGATAGTTAAACAAGTACTTAATTATCAATTCCAAAAATTTTATGGAGGACCGCTGTTATGAAAAAGACCTATAAGATCGAAGTGGACTGCGCCAACTGCGCGAACCTGATGGAAGATGCCGCCCGCAAGACCGCCGGTGTGCAGAGCGCCACCGTCAACTTCATGACCCAGAAGATGATCGTGGAGTTTGCCGAGGGCCAGGAGCCGAAGGCCGTTATGGAGAACGTCCTGTCCGCCTGCAAGAAGGTGGAGCCGGACTGCGAGATTTTTCTGTAAACGGAATGCCCCCTCAAAACGCATGGCCGCAGTTTTGAGGGGGCGTTCTTAAAGCCAAACAAATAAACAGTTAAGCAATCGTAGAGAGGAGTTTTTCCTATGCAAGAGCTTATTATCAACGGACTGCTTACCGTTGTCATTCTGACCGCCGTGATCCTGCGCTTCTTCATTGGAACAAAGGCGGACAGCGGTATGACGAAGAAGCAGAAGACCATGCTGGTACGCATCCTGATCGCCGCCACTATGCTTCTGGGTCTTCAGTTCCTCCCGGCGGAGACATTTGCCCAGCTTGACGGCGGCCTGTTCCCGTCTGCGGGCCGCTGGGTGCGGTTTGCGCTGTACCTGATCGACTACTTCATCATCGGCTATGACATTCTGCGCAAGGCCCTCAAGGGCATTCTGAACCGGCAGGTCTTTGACGAGAATTTCCTGATGGCGGTAGCCACGGTGGGCGCGATGGCCCTGGCTATTTACGAAAACGGCGACTATCTGGAGGCTATCGCCGTCATGCTGTTCTATCAGGTGGGCGAGTGGTTCCAGGGGTATGCCGTAGGCAAGAGCCGCCGTAATATCAGCGACCTGATGGACATTCGTCCCGACTATGCCAATGTGGAGCGGGGCGGCAAGCTGGAACAGGTTGACCCGGATGAAGTGGGCATCGGCAGCGTGATCGTGGTACAACCCGGTGAGAAAGTCCCTATTGACGGCATCATCGTGGAGGGCAGCTCCAGTCTGAATACCAGCGCCCTCACCGGCGAGAGCCTGCCCCGTGAGGCCAAGGCGGGGGACGAGATCATCAGCGGGTGCATCAACATGACGGGTGTGCTGAAAATTCAGACCACGAAGGAGTTCGGGGAATCCACAGTGTCCAAAATCCTGGATTTGGTGGAAAACGCCAGCTCCCGCAAATCCAAATCCGAGGACTTCATCTCCAAGTTTGCGAAAATCTACACCCCCGCCGTCTGCTACAGCGCACTGGCTCTGGCCATCCTGCCGCCTCTTGTCCGTATGCTGGGCATGGGCCTGACTGCCGATTGGGGAACCTGGGTGTACCGTGCCTTGACCTTCCTGGTCATCAGCTGTCCCTGCGCCCTGGTCATCAGCATCCCCCTCAGTTTCTTCGCCGGGATCGGCGGAGCCAGTCAGGAGGGCGTCCTGGTCAAAGGCTCCAACTATCTGGAAATCCTGTCTCAAACCAAGGTGGTGGTCTTTGATAAGACCGGCACTCTGACCCAGGGTGTCTTTGAGGTCAATGGCATCCATCACAATGAAATAGAGGACGCCAAGCTCATTGAATATGCGGCCCTGGCGGAGAGCGCGTCCTCCCACCCCATCAGCAAGAGCTTGCAGCGGGCCTACGGCAAGGAGCCGGACCGCACCCGTGTCAGCGACATTCAGGAGATCAGCGGCAACGGTATTATTGCCAAAGTAGATGGCGTTGAGGTAGCCGCCGGCAACGACAAGCTGATGAAGCGCCTGGGCATCCCCCATATCGGCTGCCATCAGACCGGCACCATTATCCACATGGCCATCAATGGAGCCTACGCCGGACATATCGTGATCTCCGACATTGTGAAGCCCCACGCCAAGGCCGCCATTGCCTCACTGAAAGCGGCAGGCGTGGAAAAGACCGTCATGCTCACCGGCGACGCAAAGAAGGTGGCGGATCAGGTAGCCGCTTCCCTGGGCATTGACAAGGTGTACAGCGAACTGCTTCCGGCAGATAAGGTGTCTAAGGTGGAGGAGCTTCTGCACATGAAAACCGGCAAGGCAAAGCTGGCTTTCGTTGGCGATGGTATCAACGACGCTCCCGTGCTGTCCAGAGCCGATATTGGCGTGGCTATGGGCGCCATGGGGTCTGATGCGGCCATTGAAGCGGCGGACATCGTTCTCATGGACGATGATCCTATGAAAATTGCCAAGGCCATCAAGATTTCTCGGAAGTGCCTGCGGATCGTCTATCAGAACATCACCATGGCCCTGGGCGTCAAATTTGCCTGTCTGATTTTGGGCGCTGTCGGCATTGCCAATATGTATCTGGCAATCTTCGCGGACGTGGGCGTGATGATTTTGGCGGTGCTGAATGCCATCCGCTGCCTGTTCGTCAAAAAGCTGTGAGAAAGGAGGGGGTTCCCTTGTCGGATAAGGAAAACGCATACCAAGAACTGCAAGAGCGGGAACTGTATATTCTGACCGAGTTTTTCAAGCTGCTGGGGGACCCCACCCGTATCCATATCCTGTTCCTGCTGATGGAGCGGGACGCCTGTGTCAGCGACTTGGCGGACCGGCTGGGTCTGACACAATCTGCGGTGTCCCATCAGTTAAGCCTGCTGAAAGCCAATAAGCTGGTGCGGCGGCGCAGGGATGGGAAGATGATCTTCTATACCCTGGTGGACGACCATGTTCGGATGGTCATAGAAAAGGGGACGGAACACATTCTGCTGCGATAACGAGGTAAAACACGATGACAAGGGATCAGCTGAAACCCGGACAGAGCGCCTATATATTGTCCATAGGTGGAAGCGGTGCGCTCCGCCATCACCTGCTGGATATGGGGCTGACACCAAAAACAGAAGTCACCCTTCAAAAAATCACGCCAATGGGGGAGCTTGGCAGGGCCAGAAGCTACCACTCCCACGATGCTGCGCATTGCGCATGAAATCCCGAAAGGCGCAAATCTTAGAAGCTGTACCAATAGGTGACGGTATGCAGATTGGCGAGAAAATTTTTTTGTCTGGCAAGGAAGAAACTCGCAGGAATCCTGACGGATTTCAAGCGTTTCTGACGCAGCCAGACGAAACATTTTCCGTCAAGATACGTGCCGGCGCCTATTGGTACAGCTTCTAATAGCCGCTCATCAATTAACCCGACCGGCTCAAAAACCGAGAGAAGATCCGGCGGCTATTCAAATATCGCCTCATCCAGTTCCAGCTTCTGTTCGCAGCGGTTGTCAATATCTATGCCGTTGTTCTGGAACCGGGTGCCGGGGAATTTCAGGGATACATCGTTGGGGACCTGCGCCAGGAGTACGGCGGTGCCGTTGCTTCGGAAGAGATTGTTCACATAGCGGCTGTCGGAGGGGTTGCCGCGCTCGGCATCGAAGCAGAACCCCGCCGCGTTGTCCTCAAAGACGCACTCGTCGGCGTTGACCCAGGCGCTGGTGTGGGCCAGCACGCCGGTTTCCCACCCGGCGATCCGGCAGTCTGTCAGGTGGACCCGGGCGGCGGCGGAGAGGCCTGTGCCCTCGCCGGAGCCGAGGAGGTCGAATCCCTCCCAAAAAAAGACCCAGCCGCGCTCCGACTCTACACGGATGGGAGCGGTAAAGGTGGTACGGTTCCCCGCTTCGTCTGTGCTGCCTGTAAAATGGATCGCCCGTCCGGTCACAGACAGTTCCTCCGTGTAGGTCACCGGCGGGAGGTGGATGTATACCTTGTCCTCCGGCCCAACCATTTCATCGAGCCGCGCCAGAAGGATTTCCAGGTCGTTGACGGTGTTCAGAGGGGTGTCGTCGGAGGTAAAATGATGGGTTATGATGCCCTCCATGGTCTGCGTCTGATGAAGCCGGATGATGTCGCCGTTCTTCATCCGGACAGAGATGGTCAGCTCCGCCGAATGGGGGCCCGAGCTGGTGACCATGGGGTTCATATAGAGGATAGCGGCACTGTTTGGGACATAGTCCGTGTCGCGGACCGCCTCGGAGCAGGTAATCTGTATCTCCGGGTCTGCCCCGGAGATCTCGCCTGTGATGCTCTCTACCAGCTCCAGGAACGTGTCGGCGGCAAAAGTCTCCGTGCCCGCCAGATTGATGTACAGCAGGACGGGGTAGCGGCAGATCTCGTACAGCGGGGCGCTGCTTTCCCTCACCCGGTCCGCGGGGGTGAAGGGAGCGTTCGCCCAGGCGATGCACAGCTGGTAGTCCACTCCTTGGTCGCGGTAGATCACCTCGGTGCTGTCGTTGTCATAGACCCTGGGGCGCAGGCGATACCAGAATACCGCCAGCAAAACCAGAACCAGCACCGCCAGCAGGACCCCGGCGCTCCAGAGCGCCCTCCCAGAGATATATCTGGGAGGATGGGGCTGTTTCCGCTGGTTGACGCTTTTGGCGCAATATGGGCAAAAAGACGCTTCCTCATGTAAAGAAGCGCCGCAGTACGGGCAGTTTTTTACCAAGATCATTCCCTCCTATATCAAAGCGCGCTCATGAGATGGATCACATCCTTGTACCGCTTCTCCGGGTTTACCCGGGTGCAGCGCTCGATGACCCGGCCCATGCGGCCCCCGGCCAGCCTCTTGGATGGGTGCTCCCCGGTGAGCATCACGTTCATGAGCACCCCCAGGGCATAGATGTCCGTGCGTACGTCGGACTGGCTCAGTCCGTACTGCTCCGGAGCGGCAAAGCCGGTGGTGCCCAGGATTTGGGTGTCGGCCTCGTACTTCGGCTTGTGGAGCCGGGCGGCGTCGAAGTCGATGAGGACCGCGCCGCGCCCCCGCAGGATGACGTTTTCCGGCTTGATGTCCCGATGGACGGCGGCCATGGAGTGGAGCACCCACAGCGCCCGGCACAGCTGGAGGACGACCTCCCGGGTCTCCCTGGGGGAAAACAGCGCCTCCTCCAGCAGGAACCCCAGGGTGTCGCCCTCAATGAATTCCTCCAGGACCAGGACTTCGCCGTCCTGTTCCGCCGTCTCATAGATCTGGGGCAGGTTGCCGCAGACATAACCCATCAGTTGACGGTAGACCTCCCCGCTGCCCTGAAACCGGCGCAGGATGAGACGCGTTCCCAGGGCCTTGTGCCGGATCAGGCGCACGCTGCCCCGGGGACTTTCTTTCAGCACGCGGATCACCGCATATTCCTGATCAATACTGTTCAGCAGCCAACCGTACATTGCCCCTCCACAAAATTTCAAACACTATGCAGCCAGCATATTGTTTCCGGCTGCAAAATTTTGTACACTTAGTATACATGACTCTTTGTAAAAAGTAAAGGGGCAAGAAATATGAAGAAAAAATCCACCGGAGATTTGCGTCAGGAGTTGATGGATCAGCCCAATCTGGACGCCTATATCCACGAGAATCAAGCCTATTTTTTGGAAAAAAACGTGACGGAGCTGCTGGCGCAGATGTACGGCAGGAAAGATATCTCCAAGGCTGAGCTGGCCCGGTGCGCGGGCATCAGCGAGGTCTATATCCACCAGGTATTCTCCGGGCGGCGCAGGCCCTCCCGTGACCGGCTGGTGTGTATCTGCATCGGACTGAAAGCCACCCTGGATGAAGCTCAGGAGCTGCTCAAGCAGGCGGGGTATGCCCAGCTCTACCCCAAAAACAAGCGGGAGGCCATCATTGCCCACGGGATCATCCACGGCACGGCGCTGGCGGAGATTAACGACAAGCTGTTCACCGAGAACGAAAAGACGCTGTTTTGAAAAGAGAGGGACCGTCATGCCAACCACTACACAAAACCTCTGCTACAACTGCTTCGCCCAGCGGGAGAGTCAGGAGGGGCCCTGCCCGTACTGCGGCTTTGACTTAGCGGAAAACCAGCAGAAATTCCCGGTAGCCCTCCGGGCCGGGACGGTGCTGAATGACCGCTACATCGTGGGCCGCGTTCTGGGGCAGGGCGGCTTCGGCATCACCTATCTGGCTTTCGATACCCAGCTCCAGGCCAAGATGGCCATTAAGGAATACATGCCCGGCGAGATGGCGGCCCGGGTGGAGGGGCGCACGGTCTCCGTTATGGCGGGCACTCGGGCGGACGATTTCGCCTACGGCGCGGAGCGGTTCCGGGAGGAGGCCCGGACCCTGGCGAAATTCATCGGCCATCCCAATATTGCCGGTGTGTCCAGCTGTTTTGACGAAAACAATACCTCCTATTTCGTCATGGACTACATCGAGGGCGTCAGCTTCAAGAGCTATATCGCCAACAATGGCGGAAAGGTTTCGGTGGACGAGGCGCTGAACGTGATGATCCCCGTCCTGCGGGCGCTGACGGCCGTCCACGCCGGAGGATTCATCCACCGCGACGTTACCCCGGACAACATCTACATATCCAAGGACGGCAACGTGAAGCTGCTGGACTTCGGCTCCGCCCGGTACTCCATCGGGGACAAGAGCAAAAGTCTGGACGTCATCCTGAAGGTGGGCTACGCCCCCAAGGAGCAGTACAGCCGCCGGGGGCGGCAGGGGCCCTACACAGACGTATACTCTTGCGCGGCCTGCTTCTACGCCGCCCTCACCGGCTTCCTGCCGCCGGAATCTCTGGAGCGGCTGGACCAGGATGAGCTGGTGCCGGTGTCCCGGGCGGGGATCGATATCCCGGACTGGCTGGACCGGGCGATTCTGAAAGGGCTTGCTGTCCAGCCGGAGGACCGGTTCCAGTCTGCGGCGGAGTTTTTGGATGCTGTTGAGAACCAGATTGCAGTGGATGTACCTGGAGCTGCTCCGGCGGCAGCGCCTGCCGCCGCGCCCAAAAAGAAACGGAATCCCGTTTTGCTCGCTGCGGCAGCGTTGGCCGTGGCTGCGGCGGTAGGGGCCGGCATGTTCCTGGGCGGCGGGACCGGCGGGCAGCCGCAGAATGGCGCGTTGGTGATGCAGGGTCAACAGATGCCCGCAGTGCGGGACCAGTCCGTACAGGAGCCTGTACCCACAGTCACCCTGGGGGGAAGGTCTGTTCCCATTGACACAAAGAAGATCAACGCGGAGGGCAGGTGGACTCAGGAGGATATTGACAAGCTGGGGCAGCTGACGGCTGTTACAGAACTGAATCTTACGTTGAATGACGAAATCACCGACCTTTCCCCGCTGGCGAATTTGTCTGAACTGCGTTCCCTGACGCTGCGGGACGAATCTCAATCCGGAGATGTTGACCTGTCCTTTCTGACCGGTCTGACCGGCCTGGAAGAACTGGTCATCAGGGATCTGTATTTCCCGGATGGTATGGAAGCCCTGTCCGGCCTGACCAATCTGCACAGTCTGCGTCTGGAGGGCGATATTGGGAATGTCTCTGTTCCATCCTTTTCCGGCATGACGGAATTGGAGGAACTGTACATTGACGACAGGTTCGGGTGGAACAACGGGAGGGATGCTGGCTGGAAAGTGTATGCCTCTGATCTGGCGGGACTGACGAAGCTGAAGACCCTGTACTGGTGGGGCATCAATCAGACAGACCTGACCGGACTGGGGACGCTGGACGGACTGGAAGAGCTTCGTGTCTGTGTGGCCCGGGGCGTGGACCTGACTCCGCTGGCGCGCCTGTCCAGACTGCAAATGCTGAACCTGTCGTGGAACAACCGGGACGATGACAGTCTGGCCTTTCTCGACATGGGACCGCTGTCCGGGCTCACCCAGCTGCATGATCTGTCCGTCTCCTTCATTTCCGGCGAGCTGTCCTTTCTGTCCAGTCTGACGGAGCTGCGGACGCTGACACTGGACGGCGTAGGCTCGGGGGCCAATCCCGACCTGACTCCGCTGACAGCCATAACCAAGCTGGAAACGCTGAACATCGGCGGCTTTGTGCCGGATGAGGGACTGGACCTCTCGCCTCTGGCGGGTATGGACAGCATCCAGACCGCCAGCTTCTCTACCGTCAGAGTCGCCAGCTGGGCCCCGGTGGAGCATATTCCCAATGTGGAGAAAAATGATATTCTGGATTAACCGGTCCTGGGAGGAATGAAGCTATGTTGTTGACCGATCAGACGGAGCAGGTCTGCTATAATTGTTTCCAGCCCCTTGACGGCGCTGCGGGGCCGTGCCCGTACTGCGGGTTCGATCCGGCGGAGAATGGAGCCAGATTTCCAACGGCTCTTCCGATGGGGACCGTTTTGAATGGGCGCTACCTGACGGGGCGGGTGCTGGGCCAGGGCGGGTTCGGTATCACCTACCTGGCCTTCGACACCCAGCTCCAGGCCAAGGTGGCCATTAAGGAATATATGCCCGGTGAAATCGCCGCCCGCGTGGAAGGCGCTGCGGTCTCTGTCATGGCGGACACCAGGTCGGAGGACTTCGCCTACGGCGCGGAGCGCTTCCGGGAGGAGGCCAGGACACTGGCGAAGTTCATCGGACATCCCAATGTCGCGGGCGTCAGCAGTTCCTTTGACGAAAACGGTACGTCCTATTTCGTTATGGACTATATCGAAGGGATCAGCTTCAAAAGCTACATCGCCAACGCGGGTGGAAGCGTGTCGGTGGATGAGGCGCTGAACGTGATGATCCCGGTGCTGCGGGCGCTGACGGCGGTACACGCCGAGGGATTTATCCACCGGGACGTAACGCCGGACAACATCTACATATCCAGGGACGGCAACGTCAAGCTGCTGGACTTTGGGTCGGCGCGGTATTCCATCGGGGATAAGAGCAAAAGCCTGGATGTCGTCCTGAAGGTGGGATACGCGCCGAAGGAGCAGTACATCCGCAGGGGACGGCAGGGACCGTATACGGATGTATATTCCTGCGCGGCCTGCCTTTACGGGGCGCTGACGGGGGTACTGCCGCCGGAGAGCCTGGACCGGCTGGAGCAGGATGAGCTGGTCCCGGTGTCCCAGGCGCTGCCGGATATCCCGGAGTGGCTGGACAGGGCCATTTTGAAGGGGCTGGCTGTCCAGCCGGAGGACCGGTTCCAATCTGCGGCCGAGTTTCTGGACGCTGTAGAGAATCAGATCGTGGTGGAGGCGCCATCCGCCCCGGCGGAGCCTGTCCTGCCGCGTAAGAAAAAGAGCCGTGCGCCTATGGCCGCGGCAGCAGCGGCGGTACTGGCGGCGGCCATAGGCGTGGGACTGTTTCTAGGCGGCAGAAATAGAAATCCCACACCACCGGCAACGCCCGGCCCCACGGAGATCCAGCAGCCCGATAGACAGGAACCATCCGATATACAGCCGGAGCCGGATACCTGCCAGCCCCCGCCGCTGAAAGAGGCGGAGGTGCCTTTTATCACCATCAGAGGCAGGGAATACAGTACAAATCTGACCTATCTGGATCTTCACTCGGAGCCAGACCTCACATTGACCCAGGAGGAAACGGATCAATTGGGGTATATGATCAATCTGCGTTCCCTGCGGGTAGACGTTGGGCCGCTGGTACGGGACATGTCGGCACTGACAAAGCTGACGGAGCTGGAATCCCTGGAACTTATGGTGGACTACGGCAACGAGTATGTAAAGCCTCCCGCTATACCTGTGTTGGCCGGGTGGGAGGAGTTTCCCAAGCTGCGGTCCCTCTATATAAACATTCCACTGGTCCAGGAGGACATCAACAAACTGGGGGAAAGGACCGATTTGACTGACCTGTCTTTTTATCTGCAGGGAGCGGAAGGCGGGGTTTACTATGATCTTTCCCCGCTGTCTAACCTGACCAGTTTGAGGTCCCTGGGGATCAGTGACGGCGGTAACGGGTGGGAACCGGCTTATGTCCAGTCTCTGGAACCCCTCAAAAGCCTGACCGGACTGAAAACGCTGTGGTTGGGATTCAACGGCTATGATGATTTTTCACCCCTGGAGACGTTGACGGAATTAGAGGAGCTGCATATTATGATCGGCACTGACGGAACGACGCCCCCTGATCCTGCGGTGCTGGAGTTCCTTGAGAATATGACAAATCTGAGGGAACTGCAGGTCTACGGCTATGCCTCAGGCGAGACTAGGTATGCCCTGGATCTCTCGCCTCTGGCGGACTTAAAGAACCTGAAAAAAGCAGAGTTCTACCATATCACCGCTGACTGGTCCCCGGTGGAACACCTGCCTGGTCTGGTCAGGAATGACTGCGATTAAAGAAGGAGTGAGCGTACACCATGCCAACTACGACCCAACATCTTTGCTACAACTGCTTCTCCCAGCGGGAGAACCCGGAAGGGCCCTGTCCGTATTGCGGCTTCGACCTGGAGGAAAACGCGAAAAAATTCCCGGTAGCCCTCCGTGCCGGGACGCTGCTCAATGACCGCTACATCGTGGGCCGCGTCCTGGGCCAGGGCGGTTTCGGCATCACCTACCTGGCCTATGACACCCAGCTCCAGACCAAGGTGGCCGTGAAGGAGTACATGCCCAACGACATCGCCACCCGTATCGAGGGGGCTACCGTCTCCGTGGCTATGGACACCAAGAAGGACGACTTTACCTACGGAGCGGAGCGATTCCAGGAGGAGGCCCGGACCCTGGCCAAGTTTATCGGACACCCCAACATCGCGGGCGTGTCCAGCTACTTTGACGCCAATGATACCTCGTATTTCGTCATGGATTACATCGAGGGGATCAGCTTCAAGAGCTACATCGGCAACGCGGGCGGAAGAGTGTCGGTGGACGAGGCTCTGAACATCATGATCCCCGTCCTGCGGGCGCTGACCGCGGTGCATCAGGAGGGGTTCATCCACCGGGACGTGACGCCGGACAACATCTACATATCAAAGGACGGCAACGTCAAGCTGCTGGACTTCGGCTCCGCCCGGTACTCCATCGGGGACAAGAGCAAGAGCCTGGACGTGATCCTGAAGGTGGGCTACGCGCCCAAGGAGCAGTACATACGGAGAGGGCGGCAGGGGCCGTACACCGATGTGTACTCCTGCGCCGCGTGCCTGTATGCGGCCCTGACCGGCGTACTGCCGCCGGAGAGTCTGGAGCGGCTGGACCAGGACGAACTGGTGCCGGTGTCCCAGGCGGGGATCGAGATTCCGGAGTGGCTGGACAGGGCTATTCTGAAAGGTCTGGCCGTGCAGCCGGAGGACCGGTTCCAGTCGGCGGCGGAGTTTCTGGACGCCATCGAGAATCAGATCGCCGTGGAGGTGCCGGGGGCGGCTCCGGTCCAGGCTCCGCAGGCGGCGAAAAAGAGCCGGACTCCGCTCATCGCCGCTGTGGCGGCGCTGCTGGCCGTGGCGGTGGGACTGGGCGCGTTCTTCGGCCTCAGGGACAGCGTCGGCAGGGTGGGACCCGTATCCGGCCTGCCGGGAGAAGTGCAGAGAGGGGATCAGCCCAGGCTGAAAAAAGCGGAAGTGCCCTCCATCACCATACAGGGGACGGAGTACAGCACGGACCTCATGCAGCTGGAGCTGAACGGCCTGGGATTGACCGACGAGGACATCCTGGACCTCAAGTACATGATTAACCTGAGATATCTGAATCTGGATGACAATGACCTGACAGACCTCAGCCCGGTGTCGGGCTTGACGGATCTGGAGCAGCTCAGCGTCAATAATAACCCGAATTTGACAGACCTGTCTCCGGTGGCGGGCTTGACGGATCTGGAGCAGATCAACGTAATGAACAATCCGGATCTGACGGACCTCTCCCCCCTGGCGGGGCTCACCGGGCTGCGGAATGTCCACTTCGACAGTTCCCTTGTCACGGATTACTCATTCATGGCGGGGATGACCAAGCTGGAGTATGTGTATCTATTCGACATTCAGGAGGGCACGGACCTGAGTGCCCTGTCCGGGCTGACCAATGTGAAGACTATCGTTATCGACAGAAACAACTTTATCTCCGACCTGTCGTTCCTGTCGGGCATGACAGGTCTCCAGAGCCTCAGCTTGCAGGTGAGTCCAAGCCTGGAGGAGCTGGACCTCTCCTTTGCGGCCAATATGACGGAGCTGACCCGGCTGGAAATCTACAACTATAATCAGGACACCGTCTCCGTAACCGACTTGACTCCTCTGGCGGGATTGACCAGGCTGCAGATACTAAGTATCCCCGCAGAGGTGAAGAGCCTTGCGCCCCTGGCGGGGCTGACAGAGTTGCAGAGCCTGAATCTGCAGCTCAGAAACGGGAACAGCAGCTATTATCCCCTGACCGACATCGGTGCGCTGTCCGGAATGACCAAGCTGACCACACTCTCCCTCGCACTGGGCGATGTGAAGGATCTATCCCCTGTTTCAGGACTGACCAGCTTGACGGAATTGAATCTCTACGGCAATTTCGACTGCCCGGACCTGCAATTTCTGTCCGGACTGACTAAACTGCGTACCTTGCAAATCACTCCCTATAATGGAGAAGGGGCAGCTACTCTCTCCAGCCTTAAGGGTCTGGAAAATCTGACGGAGCTGCGGGAGCTGTACGTTACTGGGCCAGGGAATCTGACGGACGTGGAACCTCTGGCCAACCTTACCAGGCTGACCACTCTCAGCCTGCCCTATAGGGACTATTCCATCAACGAGCCCCCCGCCCTGGATTTGAGCGGCCTCAGCGGCCTGACCGGGCTGCAGGACTTAAGGGTCAACAGCAGCGTCGTCTCCCTGGAACCCCTGCGCGGCCTGACGGATCTCCGCTCCCTGCAAATCAACGCGGACTGGCAGAATCCCGTGGAGAGTCTGGAGCCTCTGTCAGGCCTGGAAAAGCTGAGCAGTTTGTATGTCTATCCTCTCCGCAAGGGCACCGACCAGTCCCCGGTGGCCCACGTCAAGGACCTGAATATCCAAGAGACAGACTGAGATAAAAGGAGGAAACGCCATGTCCCAGATCGAATGCGGCCGGGGCCACCTCTACGACCCCGATCAATACCCCGCCTGCCCCTACTGCAACGGGGGCCAGCGGATCACCGTGGCCTCGGCGGGGCGCACCGCCCCCATTGGCCGTCCGGTGACGGCGGCGGGACGCACCGCGCCCCTCTCCGGGCCGTCCGTGACCGCGCCTCAGAAGACCGCGCCCCTCTCGGGCATCCCGGTAGGCGCGCCCCAGAAGACCGCCCCCCTGTCGGGCATCTCCGTCACCGCGCCCCAGAAGACCGCGCCGCCCAGAGGCTACGGCGTGCCCCAGCCGGAGCCGGTCCAGACCCCGCCGCCCTCCCCCGGCGTCAGCGTCACGGCGGCCAATAAGACCGTTGGCATGATGCAGTCCCAGATGGGCTTCGACCCGGTGGTGGGCTGGCTGGCCTGCGTGGCGGGACCCAGCAAGGGGAAGAGCTACACCGTCCGGGGCGGCATCAATTCCATCGGGCGCAGCGAGCGGATGGACATCGTGGTCACCGGAGATCTGAAAATCTCCGCCGAGAACCACGCCAAGATCAGCTACAGCGAGAAGAACAACCGCTTCAACCTCCTGCCTGGGGAGGGGCGGAACATCGTCTATCTCAACGATGAGGAGGTCTTTGCCCCCGTGCCGCTGCACGCCTACGATGTGATCGATTTCGGGGAGACAAAGCTGCTGTTTGTCCCGCTATGCGGGGAGAAGTTCAGCTGGAAGGCGGAGGAGAGCGATGGGACTGTTTGACGCCTTGTTCCGCAGGTCCAGACCGGCGGAAAGCATGCCCGTACAGCCAGCGGCAGAACCGGATGCGCCGGAGGAAACCGGCCCCCTGGCCATCCGGGTGGCAAACCTCCAGGGCATCGGGGAACGGGAGGAACAGGAGGACTCCTTCGCTGTGCTGAACGCCACCGCCCTGGCGGAGCTGTCCAGCCAAGGGCTCTTTGCCCTGGTGGCCGACGGCATGGGCGGTATGGAGGGCGGCAGGCAGGCCAGCGAATGGGCGGCGGATTTCTTTGTCCAACTCTTCCGGGAGCGGGACCCGAAGAGGAGCGTTCCGGAGTGGTTTTATCAGAGCGTGCATGTGGTCAGCGACAGCGTGTACCGCCAGTTCGGCGGACGCAGCGGCACCACGCTTGTGGCGGTCCACCTTCTGGAGGACCGGCTCCACTGGCTCAGCGTGGGGGACAGCGCCATCTACCTGGCCCGGGATGGCGGCGTGTTCCAACTCAACCGGGAGCACACCTGCCTCAACCAGCTGTATCTTCAGGAGCTGGAGCAGCCGGTCATTGACAAAGCCCGGGCGGAACAGGACGAAGACGCCCGGCGGCTGACCTCCTTTGTAGGCATCGACCGGCTGGCGGAGGTGGATCTGAATCTGCGGCCCCTGACCTTGAAGCGGGGGGATGCCCTGCTGGTGTGCTCTGATGGGATCAGCGGGGTACTCACGCCGCCGGAACTGCTGGAGGCCATGACCCTTGCGCCGAAGGAAGGGGCGGAGCTGCTGGAACATATGGTACTGGAGAAGGGCGTGCCAGGGCAGGACAACTACACTGGCATTTTGATTGCCTGCCGGTAAAAATAATGAATGGAGAATGGATATGAAAAAGTGGAGAAATCTTGTGCCGGCGCTGCTGGCCGCAGCGATCTTGTGCCTGAGCGCTGTACCGGCCCTGGCGGCCTTTGACCAGTCGGCCCTGGACGGCATCATCATGATCACCACCGGCGCGCCGGACGCTGACGGTAAAATGAGCTATTGGCGGGGTACCGGCTTCTTCATCGGCGCGGAGGGGGAGAACCCCCAGTATATCGTCACCAACTGCCACGTGGTAGAGGAGTTTATTCTGGCGGGCAAGGCCCTGGGCGGCGGGGAGCTCCATGTACTCTTCGACAAGGACGACGAGGCCGAGGCCTATCTGGTGGACTACGACGCGGAGAAGGATGTGGCCATCCTCCGCCTGGCGGAGGCCACCGACAAGCGCATCCCCCTGCAAATGCGGGTCCCCCAGGAGAGCAGCCTGGGCAGCGAGGCCTACGCCGTTGGCTATCCCGCCGCCGCCGACCTCACCGTTGCAGCGGTGAACTCCTTCAGCCAGAAGGATGCCACCGTCACCACCGGCAGCATCAGCCGCTTCCTCACCGAGAGCGGCACCGGCCGCAAGCTGATTCAGACCGACGCCTCCCTGGGAGGCGGCAACTCCGGCGGGCCCCTCTTTGATGGCTCCGGCGCGGTCATCGGCATCAATACCGCCGGGTCCAAGCTGGACACCAACCTGTTTTACGCCGTCAGCGTCAGCGAGGTCCTGCCCCTGCTGGATAAGAACAGCATCCCCTATGCCATGGCGGAGGAGAAGGCCGGGGGTGGGATTCCCGTGCTCTATATCGGTATTGCTGCCGGGGCCATGCTGCTTCTCATCGTCATAGTTGTTGCGGTTCTCCTGAACAGGAAAAAGAAACCCGCCCAGGCTGCTCCCGCAGTTCAGGCGGCTCGTAATCAGACCGGGTCTCCCATCCTCCGATCCATGGCGCCCCAGCACGGGGGCATGGTGGTCCAGCTTCACGGCAGTCCGGTGCAGCTGGGCCGGGACGCCAACCTCTGCCGTCTGGTGTATCAGGACGGCACGCCGGGCGTCAGCAACAGGCACTGTCAGGTCTACTACGACCAGCGGGAGAGTGTGTTCGTGGTCACCGACTTGAACTCTACCTACGGAACATTCCTGTCCAACGGACAGCGGATCGCCCCCAACACGCCGGTGAAGCTGCCGCCCAGGAGTTCTTTCTACCTGGGAGAAACGGACAACACCGTGTATGTGGATCTGGAGTAAGCCATGAAGTTATCCGCATATTGCTATACCAATCAGGGCGGACGGGAGCACAACGAGGACAGCGTCCGCTGCTTCGCCGGGGAGGGCCGGGGGATCTTTGTTCTGGCCGACGGGCTGGGGGGCCATGGATGCGGGGAGGTGGCCTCCGCCCTGGCGGCTGACGCCATCTGCGACGGCATCGCCGCAGGAAATCCGGATGCCGGGGAGCTGTGCGCCATTTTCCAGGCGGCCAACGCCGCCATCATAGACCGGCAGGCGGTCCCGGGACAGGAGGACATGAAGACCACAGCCATTGCCCTCTTCGTGGCGTCGGACCGGGCGGTGTGGGCCCATGTGGGGGACTCCCGTCTGTACCGTTTCTCCGGGGATACGCTGACCCAGGTCACACGGGACCACTCCGTCTCCTACATGAAGTACCTGGGCGGCGAGATCAGCCGCATGGACGTCTACCACGATGACGACCGTCCCCGGCTGCTGCGGACCTTGGGCCGGGAGCCCTGCAGGCCGGAGGCGGCAGAGTGCGTCCCGGCGGAGGGAGACGCGTTCCTGCTGTGCTCCGATGGGTTCTGGGAGTACGTCTATCAGGAGGAGATCCTGGCGGACCTTCTGAAGGCGGAGACGCCGGAACAGTGGGCAAAGCTGATGCTCCTGCGGCATATCCGCCGCACACCGCCGGGAAATGATAATTTCTCCCTGATCACCGTTTTTGTGGAGGAGTGACTATGAGACGTTTTCTCTCCGGGGCGCTGGCCCTGGCGCTATCGGCGGCTTTGTGCCTTCCCGCCCAGGCTGCCGCCGGCGCGGAGATCATCCGCGCCTTCGTGTATGATGGGACGCTGTATACCTATAGCAACAATCAAAAATAAAGCCAAAAGTTGACAGCGGTGGTATAACAGAGGCAGGAGATGATGGTATGCTACA
>VSNB01000109.1 GCA_009774055.1 Clostridiales bacterium | reverse complement strand
GGGGACGGGATCGGGCGGTAAAAGGGCCTGTCGATCCGGGGCGTGATGCTGTTTTCCGGCGCGTCCTTCCACTACACGGACAGCTATCTGCGCCGGTGGGCGGAGGCCGGGGCCCTGGCGGTGGAAATGGAGACGGCGGCCCTCTATATGAACGCCATGACCGCGGGCAGAGAGGCCCTGACCATTTGTACGATCACGGACATGGTATTCACCGGCGAGCGATGCTCGCCCCAGGAACGCCAGACATCTCTGGACGCGATGCTGTCTTTGGCCCTGGATACGGCGATCCAATAAACACGACTGGTAACATCAAATCGAAAGGGTGGGGTATTATGCGAGAAAAGAGGCCGACGGTCAGAGACATTGCCCAGGACGCCGGCGTGTCTATCGCAACGGTTTCCCGTTTTCTGAACCAGGACTACAGCGCCATGAGCGACGCGACCAAGCGCCGGATCAACGAGGTGGTAACGGAGCGGGGGTACGTCAATCAAAAGGCGCGGGCGGAGCGCACAGTGGCTGTCGTCATCCCCACGCTGACCGACCCCTTTTTCGCCATGACGGTGGAGACGGTGTCCGACGACCTGACGGCGGCCGGCTTTTCCGTGCAGCTCTGCCTGACCCACGACTCCCTGGAAGAGGAGCAGCGGATCATCCGCAGCCTGCTGATTCCCGCCGTCGCGGGAATCGTGTACATGAGTACGGTCACCTCCAAGGAGAACTGCTACGAAATGCTCAAGGCGAAGGGAAAGCCCTTCGTGGTGCTGGACAGCTATCTGTCCGAATACAACGTGCCTGCCCTGGCGTTCTCCAACGGCGTCTATGGGATGTACAATGTGACGAAAAGCCTGCTGGAGCTGGGACACCGGCGGATCGCCTATCTCTCCGGCCTGCGCTACGGAATGTTTGAGAACCACCGCTACCAGGGGTACGTCAACGCCCTGCTGGATGCCGGGATCGCGGTAAACCCCAAGCTGGCCCGGTTCTTGGGCTTCAGCATGGCGGACGGCATTTCCGCCTTCCGGGACTTGCGGTCATCCGGGGAGTCGTTTACGGCCGTGATCTGCGAGAGCGACCAGCTGGCCGCCGGCGTCTACCGGGTGTGCGCCCAGGAGGGGGTGTCCATCCCCGGCGACCTCTCCGTGGTGGGCTTCAACAACTCTGTCGTAGCCGAGATGCTGGCCCCGCCGCTGACCTCGATGGACCAGCGGATGGACCTGCTGTCGGAAAAGGCAGTGCGGATGCTCCAGCAGCAGATCAACGGGGAGTCCCTGACCAACCGCGTGGAAAAGATCGAGCCCATGCTGGTGGAGCGGGACTCCATCAGGAGCCTGCTGACGGCTCCGGAAAGGACATGATATGAAATATGTTGTGGCGGGCAACGCCGCGGCGGACTGCATCACCTTTGCCGACGGCACGTCCACCGGCTTTCTCCCCGGCGGCGCGTCCCTGTTTGCCCTGACGGGCATCCAGCTGTGGACCGATGAAGTTATCCTCTGCGGCGGCTTCGGCGAGGACTATATGGACCATATGGGGGAGTGGCTTCTCCGCAACCACATCAACCGGAGCGGATTCCATGTACGGGATCCGAAAAATCCGCTGAATTACATGTACTACCGCGACGAGGGCAGCTGGGACACGAAAACGGTCTACGGCAACGAGCATTACGACATGCTCTCCTGCGACCCGGAGAAGGACCGCCTGCGGGACTTCCTGCCCGATGCCGCCGGCCTGTGCGTCTTTCGGGGCGAGGACCCGGATTTTTACCGGCAGATTTTCGCGCTGAAGGTGGAATTTCCCTTCAAGCTCTGCTGGGAGATCAAGGGGAATTTCGCCGTGCCGGAGAAGATGTCCGCCGTCCGGGAGATCCTGGACCACGTGGACGCCTTTTCCATCAACGGTCCGGAAGCCCATGCCCTGTTCCAGGTTCAGACCGATGAGGACGCCATCGCGGCCATGAAGGCCCTGGGCCTGCCGCTGGTGATCTATCGGGTAGGAAAGCGGGGCATCTATATTCTGAAGGACGGACAGGCCTTGTTCGCCCCCAGCTTTCAGAAATATCCGGTGATGGACGTTACGGGCTGCGGCAACTCGTCCACCTCGGCGGCGTTTTACGCCTGGTGCGAGGGAATGGACAGCATCGGCATCGCTGCCTATGCCAACGTAACAGCCGGGCATAACCTGCGGTACTGCGGCGCGATGGAGCTGTCCGAGGAGAACCGGCGGCTCGCCCGGGAGGATGTCCGGCGCTTCGCCCAATCCCTTCGGGAGGCCGGCGCGTAACGAAAGCACAGTATAAAAATTGGACGCGAACCCGCGTCCAATTTTTATAATCGACACACCGAACATGCGGTATACCGCTTCTCTGCCATAGGAGGTACGGCATATGACGAAAAACGAGCGCATTTACCAGCGCTATGAAATGGAAGCCATGCGGAAAATCCACCCCAATCTGGACCACATGCCTGTCGGGGGATTAAAAATTCAGCAGAGGCCCGCCTTTACCCAGATTGATCCGGACCGCGCAGGGGATTTTATCCTGCTCACCGTCCGGGACCCGCTGTGCGTATACGAAAAAGATCCGGCGGAGCAGATCGCGGACCGGCTGGAGCGGGCCGAGTGCATTGGGCGGTCCGGCATGTTCCTATCCTACTCCGGCTGGTACAAGGGCGCCCACGTGACCGTGGTCAGCGGCGGCAGCGGCTCGCCGGAAATGGAGCTGGCTCTTTTCGACTACATGGAGAACACTGGCGCCCACACCTATCTGCGGGTAGGCGGCTCCGGCGGCATCGGCACCGACGTCCATCCCGGCGATGTCGTCATCTCCAGCGGCGTCGTCCGCGCGGAGGGCATGACGAAAGCGTACATTCCCGCCGAATTCCCGGCGGTCAGCCACTACGAGGTGGTCAACGCCATGGCGATGGCGGCGGACCGGCTGGGGGCGTCCTACCACGTGGGCGTGACCCTCTCCATCGACAGCGATGTCATCGGCTGCGGCCGTCCCGCCGTGGGGGGCTATCTGCAGCCCTGGAATCTGGACGTGCTGGGGATCTACAACCGCGCCGGCGTGCTGAACGGGGACCGGGAATCCGCCGCGGTCGTCACGCTGTCCGCCCTGTTCGACCGGCGGGGCGGGTCGGTCTGCAGCGTATCGGACAACGCCGTGACCGGCGAAAAATTCCAGGAGGGCGTCGCTAAAAATATTGAGATCGACATCGCCCTGGAGGGCTGCGCCATTCTCCAGCAAATGGATGCGGTCAAGGGCGGCAGCCCCTACTGGCATCCCGGCATCGGGCTGTAACGCGGCCAGACAAATCAGAAGCGGCCAGGGGCTTTCGCCCCTGGCCGCTTAATACATTTTCAAGCAGACAGTCTCCGCTTAAATCCCCATCTCCGCCTTGACCGCCCGGAAGCACTCCACGGCGAAGTCCAGATCCTCCTTGGTGTGGCCGGCGGACACCTGGGTGCGAATCCGGGCCTTCCCCTGGGGAACCACCGGATAGCTGAAGCCCACCACATAGACGCCCTTTTCCAGCATCCTGGCGGCGAACTCCCCGGCAATCTTGGCATCATAGAGCATCACCGCCACAATGGGATGCTCGCCCGGCAGCACATCGAAGCCCAGCTCGCTGAGCTTGGAGCGGAAGTAGGCGGTGTTCTCGTGGACCCGGTCCCGCAGCTCGGTGGAGGCGGTGAGCAGTTCCAGCGTCTTGATGCTGGCCGCGCAGATGGCGGGGGCCACGGTGTTGGAGAACAGGTAGGGACGGCTGCGCTGGCGCAGCAGGTCCACGATCTCCTGCCGGGCGGCGGTGAAGCCGCCGGACGCCCCGCCCAGGGCCTTGCCGAAGGTGCCGGTGATGATGTCCACCCGGCCCTGGACGCCGCAGTGCTCGGGGGTGCCCCGTCCGGTCTTGCCCATGAAGCCGGCGGCGTGGCTGTCGTCCACCATCACCAGGGCGTCGAACTCGTCCGCCAGATCGCAGATGCCCTGGAGGTTGGCGATATAGCCGTCCATGGAGAACACGCCATCGGTGGCGATGAGCTTCACCGTGCACCCGGCGTCCCGGGCGGCCTCCAGCTGGGCGCGGAGGTCGGCCATGTCGTTATTCTTATAGCGGAACCGCTTGGCCTTGCACAGGCGGACGCCGTCGATAATGGAGGCGTGGTTCAGCTCATCGGAAATCACCGCGTCCTCGGGCCCCAACAGCGTCTCGAACAGTCCGCCGTTGGCGTCGAAGCAGGAGGAGTAGAGGATCACGTCGTCCATGCTCAGGAACTCCGCCAGCTTTTTTTCCAGCTCCTTGTGAACGGACTGGGTACCGCAGATGAACCGCACGGAGCTCAGGCCGAAGCCCCACTTGTCATAGCTCCCCTTGGCCGCCTCGATGAGGGCGGGGTGGTTGGAGAGGCCCAGGTAGTTGTTGGCGCACATGTTCACCACTTTCTGGGCCTCGGTGGTGTCAATGCGGGACTTCTGGGGGGTAGTGATGACCCGCTCGCCCTTCCAGGTGCCGGCTTCCTTGATGGCCGCCAGCTCCTGACGGTATTTTTCCAGTGCCTGTTTCATCGTTTTTCCTCCTTATATTCCTCTTGTTGTCCGGACCATTCCGGCTTCAGCAGCCGGTACTCGGCCCGGGTTTTCAGCTTCCCGTCGTGCTGCGTCCAGTCCGGACGCTCCGACTCCTTGATGAGCCCGCATTTCTGCATGACCCGCTCCGAGCCCCGGTTCTCCGTGAGGCATCCGGTGGAGAAACGGTACACGCCGTTCTCCTGGAAAGCGAATTCCAGCAATCTGCGGAGGGCCTCCGTAGCATAGCCCTGATTCCAGAACGCCGGATAGGTGAAGTAGCCGGCATCTACCAGCTTCCCCTGGGGAGCGGCTTCCCGCACGGTGTAGCCGATGCTGCCCACCTGCTCCCGGGTGTCCTTCCGCTCTATGTGCAGGAAATAGAACCTCCGGTCCGGCGAGGCCGCGTCCGCCAGGACCTCCTGAAATTCCCGCTCCGCCTCCTCCCGGGAGGAGAGCCGGATGTCCTGGAGGTAATACATGGTCTTTTCATCGCTTTTCAGCCAGAAATACGCCTCAAAGTCCTCCTCCAAGTAGTCCCGCAGAATCAGCCGCTCCGTCTCCAGCCGAACTGCCAGGATCTCGTCCAAAGAAGCGGGCTCAAAATCCGCCAGGGCGGGATGGTCCGTCAGCGTCCGGACAATCCGCCAGCCATCCCGGCTGTTGACGGCGTTCTTGGGAATCGGACGGAAGCCCAAGTCCAGATACACCTTGCAGGCCAGCCACGAGGTGGTCTGCGTGGGCAGCTTTCCGTGGGTGTAGCCCAGTGTGCGCATCACGCCCAGCACGTAGGCGATCAGCGGCTTGGACAGGCCCCGGCCCTGGTATTCCCTCCGGACGGCCACCCAGTGCAGCCAGCCGCTGCCGGACTGGTCCCGTCCGGTAACGTCCTCATACGCGGTGGCCGTGGCCACCTTCTCCCCGGCGGCATTCTCCACAAAGACCATCCGGCTGCTCAGGCTGGCCTCGTTGGCAGCGTAATACGTCTCCCAGGCCGCCAGCCCCTGCTCCCAGGCGGCGAATTCCTTGGCGGATTTCTCAATGTCGATCCAGCTGTCCCGGTCCCCGGGGCGGTAGAATACAAAGCGGTACCCCTCCGGCAGAGGGATCGAGGGAAGCGAATCCAGGTCCCTCTCCAGAAGGAGCTCGTAATAGCGGATGCGGGCGTCGTGATTGTCAAACTTCATAGAAGCGGCCGGATTACTTGGTCCAATCCAGAATGACCTTCCCGGACTTTCCACTGTTCATGGCGGCAAAGCCCTCCTCAAACTGGGTATAGTGGAACCGATGGGTAATGACCGGCGTCAGGTCCAGGCCGCCCTGGACCATGTAGCTCATCTGGTGCCAGTTGTCCATCTTCCGCCCGTAGATACCCTGCATGGTCAGGCCCTTGCAGATGATCTTGTTCATATCCATGGGCACGGGGAGGTTGGAAATGCCCAGCAGGCTGATCTTTCCGCCGTTGCGCATGACGGTGATCATCTGCTGCAGCCCCGCGCCGCTGCCGCTCATCTCCAGGCCGATGTCGAAGCCCTCCACCAGGCCCTGCTTGTGCATGACGGTGGGCAGGTCCTCGTTCTTCACGTTCACCGCCGCGTCCGCGCCCATCTTCCGGGCCAGATCCAAGCGGTAGTCGTTGATGTCCGTGATCACCACCCGGCGGGCGCCGGCGTACTTGCAGATGCCCACGGCGATGATGCCGATGGGGCCCGCGCCGGTGATCAGCACATCCTCGCCCACCATATCCCACATCAGGGCCGTATGGGTGGCGTTGCCAAAGGCATCGAAGAAGGACACCACATCCTCTGGCAGGCTCTCGTCAATGATAATCACGTTGCTCTGGGGAATGCAGACATACTCGGCGAAGGCGCCGTCCCGGTCCACGCCCACGCCCTTGGTGTCTTTGCACCACTGGATGTTGCCGGTGTGGCAGTTGCGGCAGCGGCCGCAGGTGATGTGCCCCTCGCCGCTGACCCGCTGGCCAACGTGCAGCCCGTCGACACCTGCGCCCAGCTTGGCGATTTCGCCCACATATTCATGGCCGATGACCATGGGAGGACGGATATGCTCCACCGCCCAGGGGTCCCAGTTATAAATATGTACGTCCGTACCGCAGATGGCGGTTTTGTGGATCTTGATGAGTACCTCTCCGGGACCCGGCTCGGGAACCGGAACCTGCCGCAGTTCCAAACCTACTCCTGCAACCGGCTTTACCAACGCGTCCATGAGCTGTGCCATAATCGTCCTCCTGTTAAATACATTATCTGTTTATTTGGTTCTTCCTATGTGGACAGTATACGCCTGGCGCGACCGGTTGTCAATACAAAATTTGAGAAATTTATGCCTGGATTACGCCTCCGCAAACCGGCATGGGGCCTCTTCCGTCAAGGAAGAGGCCCCATGCCTGCGTGTCAAAAAAGATGCTTTGCATCTTTTTTGAGAAAAAGGATCGGGCCAAGCGCGGCCCGCATAGTACTTTTTCGACGTACACGCCGCCGAAAAAGTGATTGAAATTTATACACGCCTTTGGCGTGAACTCCTGCGGAGGGCTTTTTTGACCGTCTGCCCAGGATTTTATTCCGCAAACATCTGGGTGGAAAGATACCTGTCCCCGGCGTCGGGCAGCAGGGCCACGATGGTCTTTCCCCGGTTCTCCGGACGCCTGGCCAGCCGGAGGGCGGCCCACAGCGCCGCGCCGGAAGAAATGCCAATCAGCACACCCTCGCTGCGGCCCATCCGCCGCCCCGCAGCGAAGGCGTCGCCATCCTCCACCGGAATGATCTCATCGCAGACGCTTCCGTCCAGCGTCTCCGGCACGAAGCCCGCGCCGATGCCCTGAATCCCGTGGGAACCGGCGGCTCCGCCGCTCAGTACCGGGGAGGAGGCCGGCTCTACTGCCGCCACGTATACCGAGGGCTTCCTGCTTTTGAGGTAGGAACCCACGCCGGTGACGGTGCCGCCGGTACCCACGCCAGCCACGAAGACATCCACCTGTCCATCCGTATCCTCCCAGATCTCCGGGCCGGTGGAGGCCCTGTGGGCGGCGGGGTTGGCGGGGTTGACAAACTGGCCGGGAATAAAGCCGCCGGGAATCTCCCCGGCCAATTCCTCAGCCCTGGCGATGGCTCCGGCCATGCCCGCGGCCCCCGGGGTCAGAACCAGCTCCGCGCCGTAGGCCCGCAACAGTTGCCGCCGCTCCGCGCTCATGGTTTCCGGCATGACGATGACGGCCCGGTACCCCCTGGCCGCCGCCACGGAAGCCAGGCCGATGCCGGTATTGCCGGAGGTGGGCTCGATGATGACAGAGCCGGGGCCCAGCAGGCCCCTGGCCTCCGCATCGTCCAGCATGGCCTTGGCCACCCGGTCCTTTACGCTGCCGGCAGGATTGAAATACTCCAGCTTCGCCAGAATGCGGGCCTCCAAGCCCTCCTCCCGCTCTATGCGCTTCAGCTCCAGCAGAGGGGTTCCGCCGATCAGCTGATCGGCGGACGTATAGATGCCGCTCATATGAGACGCCTCCTGTGTCCCGGCTGTCCAGCCGGTGGATTTCATGGGATAAGGCCATGATATTACTTCCGAACCGAAAGGTCGGAAGTAATATTTGCCATGTTTTGCGGTTGCCGCTGTTTACAGCGGCGAGCAAAACGGCTTGAATCAAATGTATTATTTCCGAGCTTTAAGCTCGGAAATAATACATCCCGTCTCCGCCGCTGTCAAGGGAAAGGGCGCGGCGGCGTCAATAGATCTCAAAATCTCCGCTGACCGTCTCCGCCTCGATCTCGCATCCGCCGCCATTGTATACGTACTTCCCGCCCTCACGGCTCAGGGCGTAGCTGGACGACAGGAAATCTCCGGAGACAGTAGTGTAGTCCAGCGTAAAGCCCTGGTCCGCAAGGAGGCTCAGGGAAATGTCCCCGCTGACCGTACCCAATTCAAAGACGGTGGTGACAGCGGTATCCGCATACAGATGCACATCCCCGCTGACAGAGAATACCTGGACCCGCTCCGCATCCGCGCAGAGGGTCAAATCCACGTCTCCGGAAGCGGAGCCCGCCTCCATGTCCCTGCCGGCGAAATCGCCGGAGATCGTTCCGCTGGTGGTGGAGAGCGTCAGTTTTTCAGCGTAGAAGCCATAAAACTCCAGGTTCCCGCTGGTGGCAGACAGCTCCGCCGTCTGCGCATAGCAGCCCGCAGGCGTGATGTCTCCGCTGGCAGCAGCGGCGGTCAGCGTCCCCAGCTCCAGGCCGCCCAGCTGAATGTCGGCGGAGGCGGTCTGGATTTCCAGGTCCGCCAGCATCCCGTCGGGCACCAGCATCAGCAGGAACTTCTCGCCCAGTACGCCGCCCAGGCCAAGCCCTTCCCGATACCGGACGGTCAGCGTATCGCCGTCAGCCTGCCAGAACATGCGGGTCCGGTCGTTCAGCTGGCTGTCGCTGGCCTCCTGGAACTGGATGGAGTCCCCATCCCAGCCCTGTACTGCCACCTCGCCGGCGGCCCACTCAATGTCTATCCGCTGGATCTCAACGGGAACGGTCCCCATATCTCCCACATAGTCGAAGTTGTATATCCCGTCAAGAACGGATTCGTCGAACACCCCGATTTCCGCTTCCTCCCAGACAAAGGGCGCCGCCTCTTCCATGGCCGGCGTGTCCGTGCTGCCATAGTCGCAGCTCACTTCCGGTTCCGAAGCCGCTTCCATAACGCTGCTCGTCTTAAGCTGCCGCATCACCCCCCGGCCGACGACCACCAGTACCGCTATTGCGGCGATGGTCCACAGCGCAGCCTGAGCGGCCCGCTGCCAGGTCCGCCTGGGCGCCTGGTACCCCCTCGTCCCGCCGCCGCCCTCCAGCTTCGAGGCATCCGGATACTCCGGCGGCGCGCCGGCGGAAGAGAACGGGAGCCCCTCCTCCTCCAGAATCCGCCGGGCGATGGTTTCCACGTCCTCCATGCCCGCCACGGCCTCGTCCTCGGTCATGCCCTCCTCCATCCGGTCGGCCAGCATCTCGGCGTAATAGGTCAGATGCTGCTCCGCCTGCTCCTGGCCCAGGGGCCTCAGATAGTGGTACAAATCATTCAGAAACTGCGCGCGCGTCATCTCCGGCACACTCCTTTATCAATTGATATACCCGCTGGATCTCCGGCCAGCTGGACAAAAATTGGTCGATCGCCCTGATCCCCTCCGGGGTGATGCGGTAAAACTTCCGCAGCCTGCCGCTGTGCTCCACGGAGTAGACGGTCAGACACCCGGCGCCCTCCAGCCGCCGCAGAATCGGATAGAGGGTGGATTACGAGATCTCAATGCAGCCGGAGAGGTCCTTGATGATCTGGTACCCATAGGAATCTCCACGCCGCAGGAGGGACAGCACGCCCACGTCCA
>VSNB01000108.1 GCA_009774055.1 Clostridiales bacterium | reverse complement strand
GCCTGGGCCTTCTCCTGGGTCAGGAACAGGCCGGTGGACTCCACCACGTACTCAGCCTCCAGCTTGCCCCAGGGGATGTCGGCGGGGTTGCGCTCGGCAAAGATGGGAATGGACTTGCCGTTGACGATGATGGAGTTCTCGGTGGACTCCACGGTGCCGGCGAACTGGCCATGCATGGTATCATACTTCAGCATATAGGCCAGGTAATCGGCGGGGCACAGATCGTTGATGCCAACGATCTCGATCTCGGGGTGATTGACGCTGGCCCGGAAGACCATGCGGCCGATGCGGCCAAAACCATTGATACCGACTTTGATGCTCATAAGAAAAAACTCCTCTCAGATTTTGTTGGAATTTCCATTAAACAGATCATATGGTATTCTTCGGATATTATACACCGGAGGTTTTCAAAAGAAAAGGTTTTTTTGTGGAATTTTTGACAGAGTTAAAATTTTCTTGTAATTTCGACAAAATTTTGGTATGATGCTCCTGTGTTTCTTGCAAAATTGCCGTGCCGCAGTTTTGCGGTCCGCTCCTTGGGGAAATTTACCGTTTGATTTTTCCGCCATACGCATACACTAGCCGTATCAACGGCGCCGAGCAGGGAGGTAGCCTATGTCAGAAGAGCTTTTTCATCAGGACGAGCCGCTCAGTGAGGTGCTCCAGCAGGTGTCCAGCCAGCTGCGCCTCTCTCTGGGAAACATCCATAACGCCCTCACCCGGCTGGCCCCCCCGGACCTGCGGGACCAGCGGGAGAGCGTGGACCGGGACGCGGCGGCGCTGTGCCAGAGCTATTACCGCATCCTCCGCCTGACCAACAACCTCTCCGACGCCTCCGAGCCCGAGCGGCCCGAGGGCCAGGGGATGGACAACGACGACATCGTGGGTGTCTGCCGGACCGTCATGGAGCAGGCGGCGGTCCCCGCCGAGCTGCTGGGCATCCGCCTGGAGTTCCACAGCGCCAAGGCCAGCCAGATCATCGCCATGGACAGCGGCAGGGTCCAGCGGCTGCTGCTGAACCTGCTGTCCAATGCCTTTAAATTCATGGGGGACGGGGAGAAGCGGGTAACCCTGGAGCTCCGGACGGAGCCGGAGAGCGTCTATCTGACCCTCTCCGACACCGGCAGGGGCATCCCCGCCCACCGGCTGGACACGGTGTTCGACCGCTGCCATCAGACAAGCCGGCTGGACCCGCCGCCCCACGGGCTGGGCCTGGGCCTGCCCATCTGCCGGCGGATCGCCCGGGAGCACGGGGGAAGCCTGGTCCTGACCTCCCAGGAGGGGCGGGGAACGGCGGTCACCGTGTCCCTGCCCAACCGGCGGGCCCCCCAGCGGCTGAAAAGCGGGATGGTGATGGACCTGACCGGCGGGTTCAACCAGACCCTGGTGGAGCTGGCCGACGCACTGCCCAGGCAGGCGTTTACCCAGAAGTACCTGGACTGAGGACGGAGGCACTGATGGAACATAAAAAGGTATTGGTGGGCATGAGCGGCGGCGTGGACAGCGCCGCCGCCGCCCTGCTGCTGCGGGAGGCGGGGTACGAGCCGGTGGGCTGTACCCTGCGGCTGTATGACAACGAGGACATCGGCGAGTCCGCGGAGGGGACCTGCTGCTCCCTGGAGGCGGTGGAGGACGCCCGGGAGGCGTGCCGGAAGCTGGGAATGGACCACTACACGTTCAATTTCAGCGGCCAGTTCCGCCGCCAGGTCATGGACGAATTCGTTGCCGCCTACCAGTCGGGGCGGACGCCCAACCCCTGCGTCCAATGCAACCGGGCCGTCAAGTTCGAGGCCCTGGCCCGCCGCGCGGACGAGCTGGACATCCCTTACATCGCCACCGGACACTACGCCAGGGCAGACCGGCAGGGGAACCGCTGGCGGCTGCTGCGGGGCGCGGACCGGCGGAAGGACCAGAGCTATTTCCTCTACCCCCTCTCCCAGCGGCTCCTGTGCCGCCTGCTGCTGCCGGTGGGGGCCTATGACAAGCCCGCCATCCGCGCCATGGCGGCCTCCGCGGGTTTCGCCAGCGCCGGCAGGCCGGACAGCCAGGACATCTGCTTCGTTCCCGACGGGGACTATATCGGCTTTTTGCAGCGGTACGGCGGGACGGAGCTTGTCCCCGGCGATTTTGTGGACGAGGCGGGCCGGGTATTGGGGCGGCACAGGGGCCTGCCCTGCTATACTACGGGCCAGCGGCGGGGTCTGGGAGTCAGCGCGGACCGGCCGCTGTATGTACTGCGAAAGGACGCGTCCCGCAACCAGGTAGTCCTGGGCGGCGGGGACCGGCTCTGGAGCCGGGTCGTGTACGCGGAGGCGTTCCAGTGGGTTTCCCTGCCGGCGCAGGCCGGGCCGCTGCCCGTCACCGCGAAAACCCGCTACAGCCAGACCGAAGCCTCGGGTATCCTGTACCCGGAGGCGGACGGTATGGTGCGCGTGGCCTTCGACAGCCCCCAGCGGGCCGTGACGGCGGGACAGTCCCTGGTGTGCTACCAGGGAGAGGCGGTGGTGGGCGGGGGAATCATCACCGGAGCGGAGGGATGACCTGTTCAGCGTTCGCTGGCAGTCCACTCCTCCTGGTAGATGAGGTCGTCCACGTCGCCGTGGGAAAACTCAGGTTCCATCGCTGTGCCTCCTTTGCAGATTTTCCCAGTATATGCGCCGGAGGGGAAAAATTTGCGTGAAAAACGGGCGGAGAGAAAAATTTTCTCTCTCCGCCCATCCGCCTCTTGACGGGAGCCGAAACATGTGGTATCCTAACTCTGCTGCAGCACGGCGGACGGCCCCGGATCTGCTGATGTGGCTCAATGGTAGAGCATCTCACTCGTAATGAGAAGGTTGTGGGTTCGATTCCCACCATCAGCTCCAAACAAGAAGACACGCTTTGGCGTGTCTTTTTGTTTGGATTCCGCGCCGCCGCCCGCCGGCGCGTCCCTCGGGGAAAGAGCGCGGATTTTAGGGGCATGCCGCCGCTGTTTTTACAATTTTCTTGGAATTTCATTAAACTTCGCCCGCCGCCCTTGACGGACTGCTTCGATTTCGCTATAGTATGTGGCGAACCTAATCTGCGGAAAGCAATCGGAGGCGAGAACCCATGGCGGAGGAAGCCAGAGACAGAACCAACCGAATCCTTACCATTCCCAATCTGCTCAGCGCCTTCCGGATCCTGCTTGTGCCAGTGATCGTATGGCTGTACTGCTGGAAGGCGGACTACCCTCTGGCGGCCTGGACCCTGACACTCTCCGGCCTCACCGATATCGTCGACGGCTTCATCGCCCGGCGGTTCCATATGGTCAGCAATCTGGGCAAGGCGCTGGACCCCATTGCAGACAAACTGACCCAGACGGCGGCCCTGGGGTGCCTGCTGACCCGATTTGGCGCCATGTGGTGGCTGCTGGGGGTACTGGTGGCCAAGGAGACGATTATGGCCTTCATGGGCCTTTTGGTGATCCGGCGGACGGGGGCGGCGTACAGCGCCGAGTGGCATGGGAAGCTGGCGACCTGCGTGCTCTACGCTACGATTTTTATCCATATCGTCTGGTACGGCATCCCGCCAGCGGTTTCCTATGCACTGACAGCGGCCGGCGTAGCCAGTATGCTGCTGAGCCTGTCGCTGTATACCGCGGCCAACCTGCAGCGGATCAAGACCGGACGGCAATAGCCGGGGAGGATATATGGAGGCACAAACTTTAGATTTTGACTGCGTCGGAATCGACGACGGCGGCGTCATTCCCATCGGCCACACCGGCCGGGGGCAGGACATGTCGCCGGAGTTTCTGATCTGGAACCTGTCTCCGCAGGCCAAGACGCTGGCCATTACCCTGGAGGACCTGAACCATCCGATCCGTGACTTCACCCATTGGGTCATCTGGAACATTCCCGCCGGGGAGCGCATCAAGGCCGGGATTCCCGCCGGAAAGAGCGTCCCCTCCCTGGGGAACGCCAAGCAGGGCGTGGCCTATGGGCGTCACCGCTACGCGGGGCCCAAGCCCCCCAGAAGAAAGACCCATTGGTACCGCTTTACCGTGTACGCCCTGGACTGCCGGCTGGAGCTGAGTCCCCGGGCCAGAAAAAAAGCGTTCCTGCGGGCGGCGGAGGACCATATCCTGCAGGTAGGCTGTATTGAGGGAGCCTTTGAGTGATGTCTGGAGCCGGCGTCATTGGAACGGCCGTCACTGTCACCGTGGACCGGCTCCTGGGCAGCGTCCATCCCCGGCACAGCGGCATCCGGTACCCGGTCAACTACCTGTGACATCTTCCGTAAAAAAGAAAAAAACAAGAGGAAGGACTGGCGAGGGCCGGTCCTTCCTCTTTTACGTTCACAGCAAAAATATTCGCTTACTCGGTCACGTAGGGCAGCAGGGCGATCTGACGGGCGCGCTTGATGGCCTCGGTCAGCTGGCGCTGATGCATGGCGCAGGTGCCGGTGGTCCGACGGGGCAGGATCTTGGAGCGCTCGGAGATGAAGCGGCGCAGCTTGGCGGCGTCCTTGTAGTCGATGTGCTCGCACTTGTCCACGCAGAACTGGCAGACCTTTCTCCGCTTCCGGGGAGCGCCGGGGCGGGCAGGCCGGTTTTCACGATCCATAGGCATGGTGTATATTCCTCCTTTTTAGGATAGCTGCGCCGCTGCGCGGCGCAGACGGTAAATAGTTCTTTTCTCAGCTTTGCCCCTGACGGGGCCTTCTTTTCGCACGAGCGAAAAGAAGCAAAAGATCGCTTAGGAAACTACGTTTCCTAAGAACCTTCCTGAATTACGGGGGTGTTGATTTGCGCTCCGACGTACCCTGGCGGTTCTACATTGATGCCTTCGTTGGTGCGCCGGACTTCTGCGTCTACCCACGAACATGCTGCAGTGCCTACCGTCATACACGCTGAATCTCCCGGGGTTCTTTTCGGGAGTTCCCCCGTGTCAGACGGTAGGGTCTGCCGTTGACATCCTCAAATAGACGCTTCGCCCGATCCATGGGAGCCGGTCCGGTTTAGGCCGGGCGGTCTGCAGTGGAAGCGCAAAAACAAATTACCCCCGTGATAAATAAGGGATTCTTAAACCGTAGGTTTAAGCACGCTTTTGCCTACTTTTGGCGTGGGCCAAAAGTAGGCGCGGAGTCCGGGGCCGCGCAGGTCCCGGGCTGATTCAAGATGAAAGTCCCGTGCCGCCCCGCAGGGGCGGCAGAGAGGCGCGCTTCGACCGTCAGAAGGGCAGATCCCCGTCCTGATCGTCAATCTCCGCGAAGCCGGAGGGCTCGGCGGAGGGGGCGCCGTAGCCCCCGCCATACCCGCCGCCGTAAGAGGGCGCGGGCGCAGGATTCCCATAGGGGGGCGGGCTGCCGTAGCTGTCGCCGGAGGCGCTGTCCCGCTTGCTGTCGCCGAAATACACGTTGTCGGCGACAACCTCCGCGCTGCGGCGGTTGTTGCCGTCCCGATCCTTCCAATCCCGGATCTGGAGGCGGCCCTCCGCCACGGCCATACGGCCCTTGCCGAAGTATTTGCAGACGAACTCCGCCGTCTGCCGCCAGGCCACCACGTCAATAAAGTCCGTGCTCTTCTCCCCGTTCGGGTTCTTGAAGTCCCGGTCCACGGCGAGGGTGAAGCTGGTGACGGACACGCCGGACTGTGTTGTGCGCAGCTCCGGGTCCCGGACCAGGCGGCCCATAATAACAATGTGGTTCAACATGGGTGCTCCTCCTCTTTACTCGCCTTTGCAGACGATCATGGAGCGCAGGATGCCGTCGGTAATGCCCATCACGCGGTCCAGCTCCTTGGGGAAGTCGGGATCGCTGGTGAAGGACATCAGAACATAATGGCCCTCGGTCTTGTAGTCGATGGCGTAGGCCAGCTTCCGCTTGCCCCACTCCTCGACCTCCACGGCGGAGCTGTGCTTCTCCGCCAGCGCCTTGAACTTCTCGACGGTGGCGGCGACAGCTTCCTCGCCCTGGGCGGGGTCGATGATATACACGACCTCGTAGTTGTCATTGATCTTTGCCATGGTTGCACCTCCTTTTGGACGAATGGCCCCCATTCACCGATGGGAGCAAGGATAGCCCGTTAAAACGCGAGCCTTATTATTATAACGGATATGGGGAAAAAGTCAAGCTGATTTCCGCCATTTCTTTACAAATATTTTCAGAAACAGGCCCGCCAGGATAAATTGTCGAATATTACATCTGTGTAACATTCCTTTTTTTCTCTTTACAGCCGGGAAAAAATCGAGTATACTATGAAAGACTTACTTTTAAAGAAAGGTGGTGCGGGAGTGGACGACTTTACCCGGAAATTTGATTTCGTCATCGATCAGGATGCGGAGATCCACCGGATCATGCTGACCGTGTACCAGGCGCTGGAGGAGAAGGGATATAACCCCATCAACCAGATCGTGGGCTACATCCTCTCCGAGGACCCCACCTATATTACCAACCATAATCAGGCCCGTACCCTGATCCGCAAGGTGGATCGGGACGAGCTCCTGCAGATTCTGGTCAGGAACTATCTGGCTGATTGATGAACCGCAGAGGCCCGCGGCGGCGGAAAACGGCGCGGGGCGGTTTTTGTGCGGGGGGCCGGGGGGAGGACTCCGGGGGGAGTGCACCGGGAACTCGGGGAATCCGGCGGCTCCGGCGGCGATGGAGTAGCGGGGGAACACCGCTACGGGCACGCCGTCCTCCCGGATGTAGAAGGCCGTCCCCTCGTCCACGGTGGTAAAGCCGCCCTGCTCCGGGGTGAAGAAATAGGTGGAGCCATCTTCGTCCCCGCTCTCCTCGATCTGCCGCCGGATGGCTGCGTTGCTGACGCTGACCCAGTCCTCGCCCAGCAGGTCCCGCAGGGTGACGGGCCGGTCCTCCGCCAGGTCCAGGTTATAGCAGTACCGCTCCTCGAAGGAGGCGACCCAGCCCTCCGCCATGGTTACCACAAAGGAGACGCGGGTATCCGTCTGGCTTTTGATCTCGTAGTCCACGGAGACATCCATGGTCCGTCCGCCCCACTCCTCCTCCGTGCCGCCGGTGGCGAAGAAGGCGTCCTGGTAGTCCTGCCAGTCCTGCCGTGCCTTTTCCATGTGCAGGTCCACTTTGGCCTGGATCATGTCGTTGACGGTCTTAGCCAGATCTCCCTCGGCGTCCACGGCAGGGACGTCCACGGCGTAGTCGATGCCGTCCTCCGACTTTTCGAAGCGGACCACGGTCAGCACCTGGAACAGCCGCCCCAGGACGGGGACGCCGGCGGCGGCGTTGGCAACGGCGGGGGACAGGTTCAGCCCGGCAAACAGCGCCGCGAAGCAGGCGGCGGCGCAGGCCCAGCGCCGGACCCGGCGCCGCTGCCGCAGGGCGCGGGCCGCCCGGCCCTGCCGGATGCCCTCTTGGACCCGGGCCTCCAGGCCGTCAGGGATAGGGACGTTCTCATAGGCCGCGCGGGCCTCGCTGAAATGTTGGAATCGGTTCATTCGATTTCCTCTCCTTCCATGGATTGTCTGAGCTTTTTCAGCCCGGCGTAGAGGCGGCTTTTTACTGTGTTGACGCTGCATCCGGTCACAGCGGCGATCTCCTTCAGGGAGAGCTCCTCATAGAACCGCAGACGGATGACCGTGGCCGCCGCCGGCGGCAGCCGGTCGATCTGCCGGGCGATGCTCTCGTCCGCCGGGGGAGGGTCCTCCCGCCCGGCTTCCTCCCACTCCGAGAGGGGGACGAACCGCCCCCTCTGGCGCAGGGCGTCCAGACAGACGTTTACCAGGATATGGTAGAACCAGGAACGGAGGGAGGCCGGATTCCGCAGGCCGCTCTGCCGCTCCACGGCGCGGCATACGGCGGTCTGCACCGCGTCCATGGCGTCCTCCGGGTGTTTGAGATAGCTGTAGGCCAGCCGGTAGAACCGCGCCTGATTCTCTATGAGGAAGCTGTCCAGGGAGTTGTCTGTTACGGTCGGCATAGGCGGAAGTATCCTTTCTGGATGGAGGCAAGCTTGCCTGCGTGATTTTCGACGTCTGCTTATAAGACGGGCCGCCGGGCCAAAAAGTTTGACCCGGCGGAAAAAATTGCCGCAGGAGGGAAAGCCGCTACGATTTCTCCAGGAACAGCTGACCGATGGCCTGCCCCAGCAGCCTGGCCGACAGCAGGGCCTCGTCCAGGGAGTTCCCCGCCGCTCCCATCTCCACCAGCAGGGCCCCCGGGGACACGTGCTGGTTATACCGGGAATTGCGTACGGAGACGGGCCGCATCAGGGTGGGATAATCCTCCGTCAGCCGCTGCTGCAGGGCGGCGGCCAGCTTCAGGTTCTCCCGCCACCCCTCGTGCTCCAGCCCGCCGCCGTCGCTGCCGATGATAAAGGACATCTGGGCCGCGTTCACCCCCGCCACGCCGCTGACCACCTTGTAGGGGCTTCCGTCTGCGTCGGAAATCGCGTCCCGGTGGATATCCAGCACCAGGGAGATAGAGGGGTATTCCTCCATGGCCCTCTCCGCTGCCGTCAGGGACCTGCCGTAGGCCCCGCTGTATTCCGGATAGTCGTAGAGCGAGGGGTCGTGGACCACCCCGATCCCCGCCTCCTCCAGGGTCCGGGCCAGCTCGTCCCCCACCCGGACCACGTTGTAGGCGCAGTCCGTGGTCCGGCTCTCCCCACTGGGCTCATACTCCTGTCCCGGCGGCATGGTATATGCCTCGCTGCCGTGGGTGTGGAGGATCAGCACCTTGGGCCCCTCCTCCTCCGACAGCCTGGCGGCGAAGCTCCCGTCGAACAGCGTCTCGTCAAAGCTCTTCTCCGAGCGGTTATTGATGTACACATTCCCCGTTACAATATATCCCTCCGGGGAGGAGGGGGTCAGGGTCCTGGCCTGCACGCCGTTGTCGGCGAAGATCAGCGGCGTCTCCGGCTGGGCCGGCTCCTCCGCCACCGGCGCGGAGGGCTCCGCCGGACGGTTCGGCGCGGGAGGCTCCTTCTGCCCGTCCTCCGGCTTCTCCTCCGCCGGGCTGTCGTTCTCCTCCTCCGTCTGCCGCAGCTCCAGCACCGCGTCCCGGCTGGAGAGCAGGACGGGGCTCTGGCCGATGGCCATGGCCGCTCCCGCCGGCAGGCCGCCGGTGGTCCAGATCCCCTCCAGCTGGCTTTTCAGGATGCCCAGGGCCCACTGGTTCTTCTCCCCCAGGGCCGCCCAAGCAGAGGGGAAATCCGTGCTGGAGGCCGTGGCGGCCACTACGTAGACCACGGCCGCCGCAGCTCCGGCCGCCGCAGCCCGCCGCAGCCACTGGGGCCTCGGCTTTCTTTTGATTGTCACAGACAAGCGCTCCTTTCGCAGTTTGGCTTGTCCCAGTCTATTCCGCAGCCCGGCCCAATATGACAGCCGTCACTCCCGGCCCCAGGCCCGGCCCAGGGCCTCCGCCAGCGCGCCGATCTCCCCGTCCCGCAGGGAGGCGTATCCCAAAATCACGCAGTTGTCCCCGCACCGCTCCCTGCGCTCCATATAGTACTCGCTGAGCCCCTTCAGCCGCACCCCCTCCTCCAGGGCGCGCCGGATCATGGCCTCCTCTCCCGGCCCCTCCGGCAGCTGCAGCAGAAGGTGGAGCCCCGTGTGCCGCCCCGACAGCCGGACGGCTTCGAACCGTTCCTCCAGGGCCGCCGCCAGCCGCTCCATCCGCCCCTTGTAGGCCCCCCGCATTCTTGCCAGATGGCGGGTAAAGTATCCCCCCTCCAGAAACAGCCGCAGCGTCTGCTGCTCGAACCGGCTCACGGTATTGGAATAGCTCCCGAAGGCCCGGCGGTACTCCCCCAGCAGCTCCCAGGGCAGCACCATGCAGGCGATCCGGATGCTGGGCGCCAGGCTTTTGGAAAAGGTGCACAGGTACACCACCCGTCCGCCGCCGCCCCCCATGCCCTGCAGGCTGGGCAGGGGGCGCATGTCGAAGCGGAATTCCGCGTCGTAGTCGTCCTCCAGAATATACCGTCCCTCCCGGGCCGCAGCCCACCGCAGCAGCTGGGCCCGCCGGCCCGCCGGCATGGTCACGCCGGTGGGGAAGTGGTGGCTGGGGGTCACGTAACAGAGGTCCGCCCCGCTCTCCTCCAGCCCCGCCGGGCTCAACCCGCCGCTGTCGATATCCACACACCGGCAGGATATTC